>CBFDBF010000032.1:0-10308 GCA_965602975.1 uncultured Gammaproteobacteria bacterium
TATAGATTATGGCTTTGCTGAGGCCAACACTACATACGGTATTATTGGTGTTAAGGTTTGGATCTTCAGGGGCGAGGTGTTTGAAGACGCCATGCATGATGATCAAGCTGCTAAGCCGAAGAAGTCCTCAGGAAAGGGGGCTTAAACCATGTTACAGCCAAAACGGACAAAATTTCGTAAGCAGCAGAAGGGGCGTAATCGCGGCCTGGCTCAGACCGGCAGTAAGGTGAGCTTTGGTGAGTTTGGACTAAAAGCGATTGGTCGTGGACGTATGACTTCACGTCAGATTGAGGCAGCACGGCGCACTATTACCCGTAATGTTAAGCGTGGCGGCAAGCTCTGGATTAGAGTATTCCCAGATAAGCCGATCACCAAGAAGCCATTAGAGGTGCGACAGGGTAAAGGTAAGGGTAATGTCGAATATTGGGTAGCTCAAATCCAACCTGGACGGATGCTGTATGAGATTGAAGGGGTGACGGAAGAGCAGGCGCGTGAGGCGTTTAAGCTGGCATCTGCAAAGCTACCGTTTAAGACAACCTTTGCAAAGCGGACGGTACTGTAATGAAAGCGCAAGAGTTACGGCAGAAGAGCCAGGCAGAACTGGAAGAGACATTGTTGGAGCTGCGTCAGGAGCAGTTTAATCTGCGCATGCAGTATGGAACTGGACAACTTACTAGAACTTCAGAGGTAACACAGGTGCGTAAAGATATTGCACGGGTCAAGACCATTATGAATGAGCAGCAGGCAGGTAACGTATCATGAGCGAGAAGCAGTCATCAAATCGAGTGCTCCATGGCCGAGTGATTGGCGATAAGATGGATAAGACCGTTACAGTTATGATTGAGCGTAAAGTTAAACATCCAATCTATGGCAAGTTTATCCGGCGTTCAACCAAAATACATGTGCATGATGAGGCTAATGAGTGCGCCGTCGGAGATGACGTAACCATTGAGCAGTGCCGGCCAATGTCTAAAAACAAGTCTTGGCGTTTAGTTAAGATTGTGGCTAAAGCAAGTTGATCCATATAGATTTTTTGATTGAGATAGACCAATGATTCAGATGCAGACAAACCTTGATGTGGCTGATAATAGTGGCGCTAAGCGAGTGCAGTGCATAAAAGTGCTGGGTGGTTCGCACCGGCGTTATGCTGGTATTGGCGACATTATTAAGGTGAGTATAAAAGATGCTATTCCTCGTGGCAAAGTGAAGAAAGGCGAGGTGTATAGTGCGATAGTGGTACGGACCAAGAAAGGTGTGCGCCGTTCTGATGGATCGCTGATTAAGTTTGATAGTAATTCAGCCGTTTTATTGAATGCTCAATTACAGCCGATCGGTACACGTATTTTTGGGCCGGTAACACGTGAATTGCGCGGTGAGCGGTTTATGAAGATTATTTCACTCGCACCAGAAGTACTATAGGGGACTAGCCATGGCCATGCAGAAGATTAAAAAAGGTGACCAGGTTGTTGTCCTGGCTGGAAAGGATAAAGGCAAACAGGGCACTGTCTTGCGGGTTATTAACAGTGAGAAAGTGGTTGTCGAAAACGTAAATACAGCAAAAAAACACACTAAGCCAAATCCCAACGTTGGTGAGCAGGGTGGAATTTTGGATATAGAGATGCCACTGGATATCTCCAATGTTGCAGTGTTTAACCCTATTGTCGGCAAAGGTGATCGGGTTGGATTCAAGACGTTAGAAGATGGACGTAAGGTGCGTGTTTTTAAATCTAACGGCGAAGTTGTAGATATTTAAGGCAGATATAGAGATGTCAAGATTACAGCAAGAATACCGCGATAATATTATGGGCCAACTGCAAAAGAAATTTGGCTATAAGAGTATTATGGAGGTTCCACGGATCACCAAGATCACCCTTAATATGGGTGTTGGTGAGGCGATTGGTGACAAGAAGGTGATGGAGCATGCCGTCGGTGACCTGGAGAAGATATCTGGTCAGAAGGTTATGGTGACCAAGGCGAGAAAATCGGTTGCTGCATTTAAGATTCGTGATGGCTGGCCTATTGGCTGCATGGTTACGTTGCGGCGTGAGCGGATGTATGAGTTTCTTGATCGGTTGATCAACATCTCTATCCCACGTATCCGTGATTTTCGTGGCATGAATCCAAAGTCGTTTGATGGGCGTGGTAATTACAGCATGGGTGTAAAGGAGCAGATTATGTTTCCGGAGATAGATTACGATACAATAGACACCTTGCGTGGATTGGATATCTCTATTACCACGTCGGCCAAGAATGATGAAGAGGGGCGCGCGCTGCTGGCAGCGTTCCAGTTCCCATTTAAAAACTGAGTAGACTATTTTATGGCAAAGAAAAGCATGATCGCTCGCGAATTGAAACGAGCCAATACAGTTGCAAAATACGCCACTCAACGGGCGGGGCTAAAGGCTGTTATTAACAGTCCTGAGAGTAGCCCGGAGCAGGTAGATGTTGCTGTTTTACAGCTACAAAAGTTACCTCGTGACGCTAGCCCTACCAGGCAGCGGCGGCGTTGTAGGATAACTGGTCGTCCACATGGAGTGTATCGTAAGTTTGGTCTGTGTCGGAATAAACTGCGTGAGGCAGCGATGCGGGGTGATGTGCCGGGACTGGTTAAGGCCAGCTGGTAAGGTTGATTTAAGTTAAAGTTAATTATTGGGGTATCGCACCGTTAGTGGTGGGCTGACCCGGAGGGTTACAACAATGAGTATGTCAGATCCTATCGCAGATATGTTGACGCGTATCCGCAACGGACAGGCTGTCGGTAAAGTTGAAGTATCCATGCCGTCGTCCAAAAAGAAGAGTGCTATCGCGCAGCTACTAAAAGATGAAGGTTATGTCGTCGATTATAAGGTTGCCGCAGAAGAGGGTAAGGATATCCTGCAGGTTGATCTGAAGTATTTTCAGGGTGAACCGGTTATAGAGATGGTGAAGCGGGTCAGTCGTCCTGGATTGCGCATATATAAAGGTGCAAAAGATCTACCATCGGTACGCAATGGTTTGGGTATTGCCATTATCTCTACCTCCAAAGGTCTGATGACAGACCGGGCTGCCCGTAGTGCTGGGCATGGCGGTGAAGTTATCGCCTTTGTGGCATAAGCGGAGATAATAGATATGTCACGTATAGCAAAGAGTCCTATTACTATCCCGTCTGGTGTCGATATAAAGATCGATGCCAGCGAGATCAGGGTTAAAGGCAGCAAGGGAGATCTACAGCTTACTCTGCATAAGAGTGTGACCGTAGAGCAGAAGGATGGAGCCCTCAATATCTCACCGAAAAAAGAGAGTAGAGATAGTTGGGCCATGGCGGGAACATTCCGCGCCTTGATCAATAACATGGTGAATGGTGTTAGCGGTGGATTTGAGAAGAAACTGTCACTTGTAGGCGTGGGTTATCGTGCCCAAGCCAAGGGTAAGACATTGAACTTGAGCCTCGGCTTTTCGCATCCGGTAGATTATCCGGTGCCTGATGGCGTCACTGTTGAGACACCATCGCAGACAGAGATAGTTGTCTCTGGGTGTGATAAACAGAAGGTGGGTCAGGTGGCAGCCGATATTCGTTCGTACCGACCACCCGAGCCATATAAGGGCAAGGGCGTTCGTTATGTAGATGAGTATGTGGCGAGAAAAGAGGCTAAAAAGACGTAAGGGGTTATGCAGAATGAATAAGAGAAATTCACGTTTACGCAGGGCTCGTCGTACCCGTGCCAAGATTCGGGAGCTGGAAGTACATCGGCTGACCGTTTTTCGTACCCCGCGTCATATGTACGCGCAGATTATCGCTCCAGGTGATGCCGGAGTGGTGGCGAGTGCATCAACAGTAGACAAAGGTGTAAAGGCAGAGCTTGATGGATCTGCTGGAAATAGTGCTGCCGCTGCTGTAGTAGGCAAAATAATCGCTGAGAGAGCAAAAGGGGCCGGCATAGAGATGGTTGCATTTGACCGCTCTGGCTTTAAATATCATGGACGGGTCAAGGCATTAGCAGATGCTGCCCGTGAAAATGGTCTCCAGTTCTAAGGTATATAGTTATGGCAAATTATAATTCAAATCAGGAAAGTGACGGACTGGTAGAGAAGCTGATAACCGTTAATCGTGTGGCCAAGGTGGTAAAGGGCGGTCGTATTTTTGGTTTTTCAGCACTCACCGTGGTCGGTGATGGTAGCGGTCGAGTCGGTTTTGGTATGGGTAAGGCGCGTGAAGTGCCGGTTGCTATTCAGAAGTCGATGGAGGCAGCACGCCGGAATATAAAGAGCGTTAAACTTAATGGTAATACCCTGCAGTACTCTCTTATGGGTCGGCATGGTGCGGCTAAAGTACATATGCAGCCAGCCTCTGAAGGTACGGGGATTATCGCTGGTGGTGCCATGCGCGCTGTATTTGAGGTGGTTGGGGTACAGAATGTTTTGGCTAAATGTATCGGTACCAACAATCCGGTCAATGTAGTACGCGCCACTATCAATGGGCTGACTGGTATGAGTGATGCAAAGAGTGTTGCTGCTAAGCGCGGCAAAACAGTCGAAGAGATTCAGGGGTAAGAGTATCCATGGCAAAGAAAAAACAGATAATGAAGGTTACGCTGGTGCGTAGCATGCATGGTCGTCTCAAGAGCCACCAAGCATGTGTGCGTGGCCTGGGGATACGCCGTATGCACAATACGGTAGAGGTCGAGGATACCCCTGCAACTCGTGGCATGCTAAATAAGGTGTCGTATATGGTTCAGGCTGAGGAGGCATAAGGTGCGACTAAATAGTTTAAAGCCTGCAACTGGCAGCAAAAAAGATAGCAAGCGGGTTGGCCGAGGGATCGGCAGTGGCCTAGGGAAAACTTGTGGGCGTGGTCATAAGGGTCAAAAGTCCCGCTCTGGTGGTTTCCATAAGGTAGGATTTGAGGGTGGTCAGATGCCGCTACAGCGTCGTCTTCCCAAGGTTGGATTCGCTTCACGTAAGGCCCGTTATAGTGCTGAAATACGGCTGCATGAGTTGGCAAAAGTAGAGGCTGAGGTGATTGATTTGGCCGCCCTGAAGGCTGCCGATATTCTAGGTGAGCATATTAAAAAAGCCAAGGTGATTCTCTCCGGCAAGCTGGATAAGGCGGTAACAGTTCGTGGTTTGGCTGTTACCAAAGGTGCGCGTGCAGCCATTGAGGCCGCTGGCGGCAAGATCGAAGAGTAGATGGCAAAAAAAGGTTCACAAGCTGGCGGTACCATGCCGAGCATGGGTAAGCTGACAGAGCTGCGGCAGCGGCTGCTGTTTGTCTTCGGTGCGCTCCTGGTATTCCGGGTTGGTACATTTGTCCCGGTTCCTGGAGTAGATCCGGTGGCGCTAGCTGCTATGTTTGATCAGCAGCAGGGAAGCATCCTGGATATGTTTAACATGTTCTCTGGTGGCGCCTTGAAGCGAGCCAGTTTGTTTGCGCTTGGCATCATGCCTTATATCTCTGCCTCTATTATTATGCAGTTAATGTCGGCGGTGATCCCTAAGTTGGAACAGCTAAAGAAAGAGGGTGAGGCTGGACGCCGTAAGATCACCCAGTATACCCGTTACGGTACAGTCTTATTGGCAACCTTTCAGGCGATCGGTATCTCTGCTGCACTCCAGTCGCAGCAGGCTGGTGGAATGTCGGTGGTTATCCACACTGGGCCTGGTTTTATCTTTACGGCAGCGGTATCACTGGTTACCGGTACTATGTTTTTGATGTGGCTGGGTGAGCAGATCACCGAGCGTGGTATAGGTAATGGTATCTCGCTGATTATCTTTGCCGGTATTGTTGCCGGCTTGCCTGCGGCTATAGGTGGCACCCTGGAGTTGGTGAATACTGGTGAGATGAATCCTGTAACTGTACTGGCGCTGTTTTTTGGGGTTATTGCGGTCACTGCATTTGTGGTTTTTGTCGAGCGTGGTCAGCGTCGGATTACGGTGAATTATGCCAAGCGGCAACAGGGGCGCAAGATGTTTGCAGCCCAGACCAGCCATCTGCCACTAAAGCTGAATATGGCGGGTGTGATCCCACCAATTTTCGCCTCCAGTATTATCCTCTTTCCGTCGACTTTGGGGCAGTGGCTTGGGACCCAAGAGAATATGCGCTGGTTGCAGGATATTGTAGGTAAGATTGCACCGGGTGAACCGCTCTATGTGGCACTTTATGCAACGGCGATCATATTTTTCTGCTTCTTTTATACCGCCTTGGTTTTTAATTCCAAGGATACGGCGGATAATCTGAAGCGATCGGGGGCTTTTATCCCCGGTATTCGGCCCGGGGAGCAGACTGCCAAATATATTGATTCTGTCATGTCGCGGTTGACCTTGGCCGGTGCGATTTACATCACTGGTGTATGTCTGTTACCAGAATTTATGATTTTGGCTTGGAACGTACCGTTCTATTTTGGTGGTACTTCGCTCTTGATCATTGTGGTTGTAGTGATGGATTTTATTGCCCAAATACAGGCCCATCTGATGTCTCATCAGTATGAGGGGTTGATGAAAAAGGCTAATTTAAAGGGTGGCGGCGCTGGTCTGTTGCGTTGACACCAGAATATATTGAGTTTGGAGATTGAGCCATGAAAGTGCGGGCTTCGGTTAAAAAAATGTGTCGTAACTGCAAGATTGTGCGGCGGAATGGTGTAGTGCGGGTGATCTGTAAGGATGGTCGCCATAAACAGCGTCAAGGCTAAGATCTTGCTTGATTTTGTGCGTATTTATAGATAAAATTGTTTGTTTTCCGCGCCTCGTGTGGGGAGAACGTTTTTTGTTAGGAGCAACCTGAATGGCTCGAATTGCAGGCGTTAATATCCCGGACCGCAAGCATACGGTAATCGCATTGACCTCTATATATGGGGTTGGACGTACTCTGGCTAGCCAAGTGTGTGCGGCTACAGGAATTGCCGAGAATGCAAGGATCATGGATCTGACCGAAGGTGAGGTGGATGCACTGCGTACCGAAGTTGCAAAATTCACCATAGAGGGTGATCTGCGGCGTGAAATCTCGATGAACATCAAGCGTTTGATGGATCTTGGGTGTAATCGCGGTATTCGGCATCGGCGTGGCTTGCCACTTCGGGGGCAGCGTACTAAGACAAATGCTCGCACCCGTAAGGGGCCACGGCGTCCGATCAAGCGTTAATAATTTATAGTTTTACGGATCCGGTGTAGTCTTGCCGGGAAACTTTTAGCGGTAATAATTCGCAGGAAATAGCAAGTGGTCAAAGCAACTAGTAGTTCTCGCAAGAAGGTGAAAAAGGTCATTACGGATGGCGTGGCGCATATCCATGCCTCTTTTAATAATACGATCATCACCATAACTGACCGCCAAGGTAATGCCCTCTCTTGGGCAACTGCTGGTGGTTCCGGTTTTCGTGGTTCCCGTAAGAGCACACCGTTTGCTGCGCAGGTCGCCGCTGATCGTGCTGGAGAGAAGGCTAAAGAGTACGGCCTGCAGAATCTGGATGTCCATGTCAACGGACCTGGTCCGGGACGTGACTCCGCCGTGCGCTCACTCAACAATGCTGGCTTTAAGATTACCAGTATTACTGATGTGACACCGATCCCACACAACGGGTGCCGGCCACCTAAAAAACGCCGGGTCTGAGGAGTTATTGAATTATGGCAAGATATATTGGTCCCAAGTGTAAGCTGAGCCGCCGTGAAGGAACGGATCTGTTCTTAAAGAGCAGGGTTCGCTCTTTAGACTCCAAATGTAATATGGAGAAGGTTCCTGGTCAGATTACTGACCGGCGTAGACGTATATCCGATTATGGGTTGCAGCTGCGAGAGAAGCAGAAGGTTCGCCGTATTTATGGGGTGATGGAGAAACAGTTCCGTAACTACTATAAAAGTGCGGCTCAAGCCAAGGGCGCAACCGGTGAGAATTTGTTACAGATGCTGGAACAGCGTCTGGATAATGTGGTTTATCGTATGGGCTTTGGTAGCACCCGTGCAGAGTCTCGTCAGTTAGTGAGCCACAAATCGATTGAGGTTAATGGCCGTATTGTGAATATCCCATCTTTTCAGGTGCAAGCTGAGGATGTGATCACTGTACGGGAGAAGGCTAAGAAGCAGACCCGTATTCAAGGGTCGCTTAGTCTGGCTGAGCAGTATGGTTTCGTTGAGTGGATTGAGGTTGATCCGAAGACGATGAAGGGCGTACTGAAACGCATGCCGGATCGGTCTGAGCTACCGGCAGAGATCAATGAGCAGCTAGTGGTTGAGCTGTACTCCAAGTAAGGGCGAGTTTTAACGAGGTTCATTCATGCCAGATTTTGTTTCTGATTTTTTAACACCGCGCTTGGTCGATATACAGGCGGTATCTCCACTTAACGCTAAGGTTGCACTAGAGCCTTTAGAGCGTGGATTTGGTCATACTTTGGGTAATGCCCTGCGGCGTATCCTGCTCTCATCCATGCCTGGCTGTGCCGTGGTAGAGGTTGAGATTGATGGAGTGCTGCATGAGTACACCACTATAGAGGGTGTACAGGAAGATGTGCTGGACATTTTACTCAATCTTAAAGAGCTGGCAATTAGTATGCACTCTAAAGATGAAGCCAGCCTGACTCTGAAGAAGAAGGGGCCGGGCCAGGTTTTAGCGAGTGATATTGAGCTGGATCACGATGTAGAGATTGCCAATCCTGATCATGTTATTGCTAATCTGACCAAGGATGGCAAGCTAGATATGGTGCTTAAGATACGGCGTGGTATCGGTTACCAGCCAGCTAGTAGTCGTGAGGATGAGAGTACTGATGAGGATAGTGCTATCGGCAGATTGCAGCTCGATGTCTCCTATACTCCGGTGCATCGTGTATCTTACTCGGTAGAGGCCGCACGCGTAGAGCAGCGTACTGACCTTGATCGTCTGGTTATAGATCTTGAGACCGATGGTACTATAGATGCAGAAGAGGCGATCCGTCGTGCTGCTACTATTCTTCAAGATCAGCTGTCAGCATTTGTTATATTAGACAAGAGCGCTGCAGGTGAAGCTGAGAAGGAGAGCAGTGAACCGGCTATTGACCCAATCTTATTGCGTCCAGTAGATGATCTTGAGCTAACAGTGCGCTCTGCTAACTGCTTGAAAGCAGAGAATATTTTTCTGATCGGTGACCTGATTCAGCGTACTGAAGTGGAGCTGCTGAAGACCCCTAATCTGGGTAAAAAATCACTGACCGAGATTAAGGACGTATTAGCTACACGTGGCCTCTCTTTGGGGATGCGCCTAGAAAATTGGCTGCCAGAGCAGTCAGATATAGGTTAGGCCTAAACTGGTCTGATCGATTTAGAATTCAGTTTAAGAAGGAAGTAGAGACATGCGTCATCGTAAGTCAGGGCGTCAGCTAAATAGAAACAGTAGTCACCGTAAGGCCATGTTCCGTAACATGACCTGTTCGTTGCTACGGCATGAGCTGATCAAAACCACACTACCCAAGGCTAAAGAGCTGAGGCGTGTAGCGGAACCTATCATTACCATTGGTAAGAGTGATAGTGTCGCTAAGCGTCGCCTCGCATTTGATCGCCTACGGGACAAAGAGATGGTGGGTAAGCTGTTTACTGAGATTGTCCCCCGTTATAGTGAGCGTCCAGGGGGTTATCTACGTATCCTGAAATGCGGTTATCGGGCTGGAGATAAAGCACCGATGGCCTATGTAGAGTTGGTAGATCGTCCTGAACCGGTGGATGATGCGGTAGAGATCGAATAATAACCAAAAGAACATGTTGTTATTTAAGACCGAGCCCTATGTGGCTCGGTTTTTTATTATGTATTGTGCTTTAATTGAGGGCATGGTTATCGAACGTCGTATTACCGAGGCTGCATCCATCAGGGATCTGTTCCATGAGCAGTGGGGTTCCATGCGTGACAGGCTGGATGGGAAGAGTGAACGGCAGAGGAGGGAGCGGGAGGTAAGTGCTGCTATCGATGAGGTGGTAGCTAAAACCGATGCCCGTATTCGTGCTATCAGTAACTACAAGAAGAGTCTACGCCAGAGTGTACATGGCATGCTGGAGCATGTCGAAGGGTTAGTCGCCAGCCTACCTGCAGTACAGCTTATTAACCAGAAAAACTTTAGTAGTTGCCCCAACCTTAACCGTTTCTTCGTAAATTCAAAGGAGATGCAGGAGATATTCAGTAGTTCTAAGGAGTTGCAGGAGTTTTTCATGGAGTCTTGGGGTGCAGGGGTAGAGGACGCCTATCTGCTGCTCTTTCTGTATAAGACAGAGAAGAGTGTTCTTGGTGTAGGGATGGAACAAGGGCAGCTAATGCGTGACATGCATCAGACTAGTGTCAGCTTCTCTGGGCATAGAGTATTTGCTCCAAGTATGGATGAGAGT
>CBFDBF010000033.1:0-10120 GCA_965602975.1 uncultured Gammaproteobacteria bacterium
TTCTAATTTCATCTGATCCGTAAACTAAAATATTGATTTAAATTTCCATACCTCATCTCCAACAAGGTAAAATGGACATACATGAAGAAAAGAACATTATGCTTATTTTCGTAGTTCAATTTGAGTGATGTCTACTATGAATTTCTGGAGGTTTTGGATCTGCAGATCCTCTCCCCCTTAGGGCTTGGAGATAATAGTCTGGAGCTTACCGGTTATCCGCAGGGTCTACCGAGCTGGGAGGTATTGGGAGGGGCAGAGCGGCTTAAAGATCAGTACTTTTGGCATGAGTATGAGCAGGTGCTGCTCGGTTTTCTCGATTTCTATCGCACCTTTTTTCTACTGGTTGCGACCGGTGAGAGCAGGGTACCAGAGGAGGCGCACTTTACCAGCCAGGTGGCCGATGTGCTGTTGGGGAACAGCCATTTTGTGCGGGTAGCGCGTGATCTACGCGAGCATGTGATTCAAGACCCTATATTTGCCAACGATATCCGTTGGCGTCCAGCCTACAAACAGCTTCTCTATAGGGATGAGAGGGGGCGGTTGATCGTCACCATCTCGCAGAACTCTGTCGGTAACGCCATTACCGAGTTGCTGGGGATTGTGGTGCAGCGGTCAGAGTCACCAGAGGAGTATGCCAAGCTGGAGCCGGCTTTGGTTGGGCGGCTGCTGGAGGCGCGGGAGGGTTTGATTGCCGCCAATCTGGGTGAGTCGATCTCGGCCCCATCTTGGCCTCAGGGTGAGTTCGTTCCGGCGGAATAGATCAGATGAGCAGGGAGATATGGCAGCCACAGTTGCAGCAGGGGCTGGCGGAGATGGGGCTGAACCTCACAGTCGAGCAGCAGTTACAACTGCTGGAGTATCTGGCACTGCTGCAAAAATGGAACCGCAGCTATAACTTGACCGCAGTACGTGATCCAGCCGAGATGGTACCGCGCCATCTGCTTGATTCTCTCTCTATTCTGCATCTGCTTAAAGGGGAGCGGATACTAGATATCGGCACTGGCCCGGGGTTGCCGGGAATTCCTCTCGCTATCGCCTCTCCACAGCGGCGCTTTACCCTGCTCGATGCCAACGGTAAAAAGAGCCGGTTTGTACAGCAGGCCAAGCTGCATCTGGCACTGCAGCAGGTGGAGGTAGTACAGGCGCGGGCTGAGGAGTTTGTGCAGGAGGAGGGGTTTGACACCATCACCTCGCGCGCTTTGGCTACTCTGCCGCAGATAGCGGCATGGAGCCGACACCTGTTGGCTGCGGGTGGTTGCCTGCTGGCAATGAAGGGGAAGTTGCCGGAGAGGGAGATTCGGGAGATGGAGGCGAACGGGGCGGAGATACAGGTCGAGCCGCTGACGGTGCCTATGCTTAGCGGTGAGCGGCATACTATTCTGATCACATTTCCGGTCAAAGCTGATTAGCTCATGCTGAAGATCTCCAATAGTGTTGCGATTCCGCTAAAAGAGATCGAGATCACGGCGATCCGTGCTCAAGGTGCTGGCGGGCAGAACGTCAACAAGGTCTCCTCGGCGATCCATCTGCGTTTCGATATCGCTGCCTCATCGCTACCCGATTTTTACAAGAGCCGCCTGCTGCAACTAAGAGATCGGCGTATCTCCAAGGATGGGGTGGTTATACTCAAGGCGCAGCGTTCGCGGAGTCAAGATAGAAATCGGGAAGCGGCGCTCGAGCGGCTACAGGATCTGATCCAGAAGGTGGGCCGAGTGGTGAAGAAGCGACGCCCGACCAAACCGACTCGTGCCTCCAAACAGAGGAGGCTCGATAGTAAAAACCGGCGTGGCAAGCTGAAACATCTGCGGCGTAGTGTTACCGATTAAAATTGTTGCTGGAGGGTTGGGGTGGGGAGTTTAAGGGAGAGCAAAAAAGCGGAGAGTTGCGATATCCTGTATATGACAGCAGATATATCACCATATAGTGGCGAGAGGGATTAACAGATGGAACCAGAGATCATTGGTAGTTGCTGGAGCTGTGGTAGCGGCCTCAGTAGCCATGAGTATGGGCGGGAGACCAACTGCCTCAAGTGCAGCAAGCCTACCAGGGTATGCCGCAACTGCCGCTGGTACGATATCAGCCGTCCCAACGCTTGCCAGGAGCCGGTGGCAGAGGAGGTACAGGATAAGGAGCGGGCTAACTTCTGTAGCTTTTTTGAGCCGGTCGATAGCGGGGGAGGGGATGGCTCTGATCCACAAACTGATCTGCAAAAAGCGGCAGAAGAGTTGTTTAAATTCTGATACCCTCTTCTTCCTGCACTATTTTGAGTATGAGCGGAACCGAAGCTAATGGGTAGAATCGTCTGTATCGCTAACCAGAAGGGTGGGGTAGGGAAGACCACCACCACTATAAATCTGGCCTCCACCTTGGCGGCGCGGAAGCAGAAGGTGTTGCTGGTTGATCTCGATCCACAGGGTAACGCCACCATGGGCTGCGGGGTGGACAAATACCAGTTGGAGCGCTCCAGTTGTGATGTGCTACTGGCAGAGGCGCCGGTGGGGGAGACGGTGGTGCATGCCGCTGCTGCTGGTTTTGATGTCCTGCCATCCAACTCCGATCTGACAGCGGCCGAAGTTGGATTGATGACTGCGACCCTTAAGGAGAAGCGGTTGAGTCTGGCGCTGGCTGCTGCCCGAGATGGGTATGATCATATCCTGATCGACTGCCCGCCATCTCTAAACATGCTAACAGTCAATGCACTGGTGGCGGCCGATGGAGTGTTGATCCCACTACAGTGTGAGTACTACGCTTTGGAGGGGCTTACGGCACTGCTCGACACCATTCAGCAGATTAAGCAGAGTCGGAATTCTGGCTTGGCTATAGAGGGTATTGTGCGCACCATGCATGATCCACGCAATAACCTGGCCAACGACGTATCAGCTCAGTTGATCACCCATTTTGGGGATCAAGTATTTCGCACCATCATTCCGCGCAATGTACGGCTGGCAGAGGCACCGAGCTATGGGATGCCGAGAGCCTCTCGTGGCGCCCACGCCTATATGGCACTAGCCGCGGAGTATCTGCGGCGACAGCAAGTAAGGGGTAGATAGAGATGGCAGCAAAGAAACGTGGCTTGGGGCGTGGCTTGGATGCCCTGTTGGGAGATTCAGGCAAGGTTGAGCTGGGCCAGCCGCAACAACAGGCAGCTGAGACCAGCCTTACTGCTCTGCCGTTGGATCTACTTCAGCGCGGCCGTTATCAGCCGCGGCGTGATTTCAACCCGGAACGGCTGCAAGAGCTGGCCGACTCCATAGCTACTCAAGGTGTAGTGCAGCCGATAGTGGTACGCCCCATCGCTGGCGAGCGTTATGAGATCGTGGCTGGTGAGCGCCGCTGGCGGGCATCGCAACAGGCTGGATTAGAAGAGATACCGGTAGTGATACGGAACCTCTCTGATCAGGCCGCCATGGCTATGGCTCTGATCGAAAATATCCAGCGCGATGACCTTAAGCCGCTGGAAGAGGCCAATGCTCTACATCGTCTGCTACATGAGTTTGAACTCACCCACCAGGAGGTGGCGCAGGCGGTGGGGAAATCGCGTACTACGGTCACTAACCTGCTGCGTCTGTTAGAGTTGCATGACGAAGTTAAGCGGCTGCTGGATGAGGGGCGGCTGGAGATGGGACATGGCCGTGCGTTGCTAGGACTTAAAGGGGATGCTCAGAGTGGGGCGGCACGGCAAGTAGTTAGTCGCGGGCTATCGGTGCGTGCAACTGAAAAACTGGTGCGCCAAATGCAGGATGCGACTGGTAAGGGGTTGAGCAAACGCCCTACCAAACAGGATCCCAACATTCGCCGACTAGAGGATGATCTAACGGCCAAGCTGGGGGCGCAGGTCAAGGTGAAGAGTGGTCGCGCAGGTAAGGGCCAGCTAATCATCAGCTACAACAGCAGTGATGAGCTGGATGGCATCCTGGATCATATTCAATAGCCAATACTGCTGCATGTGGGTCGGGCGCTAACTCGAGAAGGTCATTTAGCCCCTGCTTCTCTATCAGATTTAAATCACATTAAATCGCCCATAAGTCAAAAATTTATCCGCCTATCTATTGACCTTATGTCGCCGGAACCATTATACTCGCGTCTGCGTATTAGAGGGGTATTCAAGCAGCGTTAAGGGGCTGTAACTTGGGGATTGATCGAGCCGGTAGAGACCAAGCCATACGGATGGTTTTGGCGCAGTTGGTGACGACAATCTTGCTCTCGTTGCTGCTATTTCCAGTTGGCTGGATGGTGGTTATTTCAGGTCTGCTTGGAGGTGGGATAGTAACTTTGACCAGCGCACTGTTTGCGCGCAAGGTATTTGTACCTTATAGGGCGCAGGAGCCCGGGCTGATTACGAGTCGTTTTTATGCCGCAGAGGCACAGAAGCTGCTGTTGACTGCTATACTTTTCGCGATACTGTTTATTTATCTACAATCGGTGAACCTCGTGGCCTTGTTTGGTATTTATATCGTGGTACAGTTTATCCCCGCCATATATATGCAACTTTTTTCTACCAATCGGAGCAGGGGATAGGGCGATATGGCAGGCGATACCCTTACATCCAGCGCATATATAAAGCACCATCTAACCAATTTAACTTATGGCAAATTTCCCGATGGATCATGGGGGATGGCGCACGATGCTGCCGAGGCCAAGGCGATGGGCTTCTGGGCCATCCATGTTGACACGATGCTCTGGTCGATTGGTGTGGGCCTAATCTTTCTCCTGCTATTTAGACAGGTGGCAAGGTCGGTGGTGCTGAACAATCCTGGTCGGCCCCAGCTATTTGTTGAGACCATTGTAGAGTTTGTGAATGAGAATGTGGCCGGCTCCTTTCATGGCCGCAACCGGATGGTTGCTCCACTGGCGATGACCATCTTTGTCTGGATATTCCTGCAGAACCTGATGGACCTGGTGCCGGTGGATCTTATCCCCTGGCTGCTGGGTGAGCATGTCCTGGGGCTGGCGTATTATCAGAAGGTGGTACCCACTACTGATCCCAATGCCACCTTTGGTATGGCTTTAGGGGTGTTTATCTTGATGATCTTCTACGGTATCAAGATCAAGGGGATTGGTGGTTTTGTTGGTGAGCTGACGCTGCACCCTTTCCATACGGATAACAAGTTGGTGCAAGCACTGTTGATACCGCTAAATTTTATTCTTGAATTTGTCAGTCTGTTGGCCAAACCGGTCTCGCTGGCACTACGTCTGTTCGGCAATATGTATGCTGGAGAGATGATCTTTATTCTGATTGCACTGCTCTACAACGCCGGTCTCTCTTTGGGGCTGTTTGGTGGGGTATTACAGTTGGGATGGGCGCTGTTTCATATTCTGATTATCACTCTGCAGGCATTTATCTTTATGGTGCTGACCATCGTATATCTGGATATGGCGCATACTGAACACTGATATTTTATAACGAACTAACAGACGGGAGACCACAATGGAAAACGCACTGCTGTATATTGCCAGCGCTATTATGATGGGGCTAGCTGCCCTCGGTGCTGCTATCGGCATCGGCATTCTTGGGAGCCGCTTTCTGGATGGTGCAGCACGCCAGCCAGAGCTCATCCCTATGCTGCGCACCCAGTTCTTCATCGTAATGGGGCTGGTTGATGCTGTACCCATGATCGCGGTGGGTCTGGTTATGTACATAATGTTTGCTGTAGCCGGGTAGTTACATCTTTAAGCAAGAGGTAATTTTAGGATGAACATTAATCTGACGCTCATAGGTCAGCTTATATCCTTTGCTCTATTTGTCTGGGTCACTATGCGGTATGTGTGGCCACCGATCATAGAGACACTAGAGGAGCGGAAGCAGGAGATTGCCAGCGGCCTGGCTGCTGCTGAGCGTGGCCAGCATGAACAGGAGTTGGCGGAAGAGCGTGCCAAAGAGGTGTTGCGCGATGCCAAATCTCAGGCATCCGATATCGTTGCTCAGGCACAGAAGCGGGCTTTAGAGATTATCGATGGCGGCAAAGAGGATGCGCATACCGAGGGTGAGCGTATTCTGACAGCGGCCAGAGCTGAGATCGAACATGATGCAAATCGTGCACGTAAACAGTTGCAGGAGACGCTCGGCAGGCTAGTGGTTGCCGGTGCTGAGAAGATTCTGCGAAAAGAGATCAACCCCGGGGCACACCAAGAGATCATCGACTCTCTTGGTAAGCAGATTTAAGGCATATCTATGGCAGGAGAGGCTACTACAATCGCCCGTCCCTATGCAGAGGCGATCTTTGCGCGGGCCGAAGAGAGCGACCAGCTTAAATCCTGGTCGGATATGCTTGCTCTGCTACAGCTAGTAGTTGGCGATGAGGCTATGGCTGGAATCGTTGCCAATCCGTTATTTGATCGGCAACATTTAGCGGCGCTGATTATGGATATCGGTGGTGACAAGTTTACGGCAGAGGGTGGCAATCTGGTTACTCTATTGATTGAGAATGGTCGGCTGCAACAGTTGCCGGAGATCTACGAGTTATACGAGATTATGAAGGCTGATAGTGAGCGTACTATCAATGTGCAGGTGCGCTCTGCATATGAATTGAAGTCGGCAGAGAGTCAGGCGTTGGCGGCCGCACTCAAGGAGCGATTGGGTCGCGATGTAGCTATTACCAGCGAACTGGATCCAGAGCTGATTGGTGGGGTACATATCCGTGCTGGTGATCTGGTAATTGACGGATCGATTAAAGGCAAACTACAGCAATTGGCGAACGAATTAAAAACTTAAGCGAGAAGGCATAATGCAACTCAATCCATCAGAGATCAGTGAACTGATCAAAAGCAGGATCGAAAAACTCGATCTCAAACCGGTAGCTCGGAATGAAGGGACCATCATAAGTCTGACCGACGGTATCGTCGGTATCCACGGGCTGGAGGATGCTATGTCCTACGAGATGCTGGAGTTCCCCGGTAACACCTACGGTCTGGCGCTCAATCTGGAGCGGGACTCAGTTGGGGCGGTGGTGTTGGGAGATTATAAGCACCTCACCGAGGGGGATGCAGTTAAGTGTACCGGACGGGTACTGGAGGTTCCGGTTGGCCCAGAGCTACTAGGGCGAGTAGTCGATTCACTCGGTGCGCCGATGGATGGCAAGGGGCCGATTGAGACCAGTGAGATCTCACCTATCGAGAAGGTTGCACCTGGTGTTATCACCCGTAAATCGGTAGATCAGCCAGTACAGACCGGCCTTAAGGCGATCGATGCCATGGTGCCTATCGGCCGCGGTCAGCGTGAATTGATCATCGGGGATCGTCAAACCGGCAAGACGGCGATCGCTATCGACACCATTATCAACCAGAAGGATACCGGAATTAAGTGCATCTACGTGGCAGTGGGGCAGAAGAACTCCTCTATTGCCGGGATCGTGCGTAAGCTGGAGGAGCACGGCGCGATGGATCACACCATTATCGTGGCAGCTCCGGCGGCCGACTCGGCGGCGATGCAGTTTATCGCCCCCTATGCCGGTTGCACCATGGGAGAGTACTTCCGTGATCGGGGTGAAGATGCACTGATAATCTATGATGATCTAACCAAACAGGCGTGGGCCTATCGTCAGGTCTCCCTGCTGTTGCGGCGCCCACCTGGACGTGAGGCTTATCCGGGTGATGTGTTCTATCTTCACTCTCGTCTGCTGGAGCGAGCGGCACGGGTTAATGAGAAATATGTTGAGGAGATGACAGATGGCAAGGTGACCGGTAAGACCGGCTCTTTGACTGCACTTCCGATCATTGAGACCCAGGCGGGCGATGTCTCGGCCTTTGTTCCAACTAACGTAATCTCTATTACTGATGGCCAGATTTTTCTGGAGACAGACCTATTTAACGCCAACGTACGTCCGGCCATTAACGCCGGTCTATCCGTTTCGCGGGTGGGTGGTGCGGCACAGACCACGATTATTAAGAAGCTGGGTGGTGGTGTTCGTCTGGCTCTGGCACAGTTCCGCGAGTTGGCGGCCTTCTCACAGTTTGCCTCTGATCTGGATGAGGCTACCCGTAAGCAGCTGCAGCGGGGTGAGCGTGTTACCGAGTTAATGAAGCAGCCCCAATACACACCATTGAGCGTGGCTGAATTGGCAGCGTCGCTGTTTGCTGCCAATGAAGGCTATATAGATGATGTGGAGAGCAAAGAGGTGGTGCGGTTTGAGAGTGCTCTACATGACTACATGGCGAGCAGTCAGAGTGAACTGATGGAGAAGATCAACACAACTGGTAGTTACGACGATGGTATCAAAGAGGCGCTCAAGAGTGCGTTGGAGGATTTCAAGGCCAACCACTCTTGGTAGTGGCGGCTAGATCTTTAACTATTATGGTTACGGCATAGACTAATGGCAGGCGCAAAAGAGATCCGCACGCAGATTGCGAGCATCAAAAATACGCAGAAGATCACCAGTGCCATGGAGATGGTGGCGGCGAGCAAGATGCGTAAGGCGCAGAGCCAGATGTTGGCCGCACGACCATATGCGACCAAGATACGCAACGTGATTGCCCATCTATCGCAGGCGCGCCCCGAGTATCAACATAAATTTATGGTGCAGGATCGTGAGGTGAAACGGGTCGGTTATATCATTGTCTCCTCTGATCGTGGACTCTGTGGTGGCTTGAACAACAACCTGTTTCGGCTGTTGGCAAAAGAGATACAGGCGCATGGTGATGAGGGTGTTGAGGTCGATTTCTGCACCATCGGCAACAAGGCGATAGGCTTTTTCAAACGCTTCGGTGGCAGGGTGTTGGGTCAGGCCAGCCATTTAGGAGATAGCCCTAGAGTTCAAGACCTCATCGGTACGGTCAAGGTGATGCTGGATGCCTTTGAGCAGGGTGAGATAGACCAGATCTATATCGCCTACAATAGATTTGTGAACACCATGACCCAACAGCCGATAGTTGAGCAGATGGTACCGATCAATGCGGAGCCGGATGAGCAGATGGCGAATTACTGGGATTACATCTATGAGCCAGGCTCTAAGGATGTGCTGGATGCTCTGTTGACTCGATATATTGAGTCACTGGTCTATCAGATGGTGGTAGAGAATGGTGCCTGTGAGCAGTCGGCACGGATGGTGGCGATGAAATCAGCCTCTGACAATGCGGGCGATATTATCGGTGAGTTGGAGCTTATTTATAACAAGGCGCGTCAAGCGGCTATTACCCAAGAGATCTCCGAGATCGTAGGCGGTGCGGCGGCCGTTTCGGGTTAATTACATTTGCATACCTGCCAATAGGCAGAATGAGGAATCAGACATGAGCGCGGGAAAAGTGGTTGAAATCATCGGGGCTGTAGTGGACGTTCAGTTTCCTAAGGGTGCCATGCCCAAAATATATGATGCCCTTGAGGTGGAAGAGGGTGGTCTCGTCCTGGAGGTGCAGCAGCAGTTGGGAGATGGCGTGGCGCGCACCATTGCCATGGGTTCGACCGATGGCTTGAAGCGCGGTCTGGAGGTTGTAAACAGTGGCGAACCAATTATGGTTCCAGTGGGTACCGCTACCCTTGGTCGTATTATGGATGTACTCGGCAGGCCGGTAGATGATGCCGGTGAGGTTAAGGTCGATAAGCGGATGCCGATCCACCGCATGGCACCCAAGTTAGAAGATCAGGCCATCAGTACCGAGATTCTGGAGACCGGCATCAAGGTTATTGATCTAATCATGCCCATAGTCAAGGGCGGTAAGGTGGGACTATTTGGTGGTGCCGGAGTGGGTAAGACCGTAACCCTGATGGAGCTGATTCGTAACATCGCGGTAGAGCACTCCGGTTACTCCGTATTTGCCGGGGTGGGCGAGCGTACCCGTGAAGGTAATGACTTCTACCACGAGATGGCAGAGGGTGGCGTGCTCGATAAGGTGGCACTGGTCTACGGCCAGATGAGTGAGCCGCCGGGCTGTCGTGTTCGGGTAGCATTGACCGGTCTTACTATGGCCGAACATTTCCGTGATGATGGGCGTGATGTATTGATGTTTATCGATAACATCTACCGTTACACCCTGGCCGGAACCGAGGTCTCTGCACTGCTCGGACGGATGCCATCAGCGGTAGGTTATCAGCCTACCCTGGCCGAGGAGATGGGCGTACTGCAAGAGCGTATCACCTCCACCAAGACCGGCTCTATCACCTCATTCCAAGCGGTATACGTACCGGCGG
>CBFDBF010000034.1:0-9661 GCA_965602975.1 uncultured Gammaproteobacteria bacterium
GATATCTCTCGGATACGCCGATCAAATACACCTAGGGTAGATGGATTGGTCAGCATAATACCGGCGGTCTGTGGTCCCAGTAACTCCTTCAGGGCAGCGACATCGACATCACCATCAGAATCGGTGGGGATCTCCCGCACCTTGTAGCCACACATCACAGCTGAAGCTGGATTAGTGCCGTGAGCAGCATCTGGCACCAAGATCTCACTGCGCTCACTATCACCACGCGCCTCATGGTATGCACGGATCATCGCCACTCCGGCAAACTCACCCTGTGAGCCGGCCGCTGGAGTCAATGCAACCGCCTCCATCCCCGTCACCTCCCGCAGGTACTCTTGCAGCTCATACATACAGGCCATAAACCCCTGACTATGACTCTCTGGTGCTGCTGGATGGCGTGCCAAAAAACCGGGCAGCGTGGCCATACTGTGACACCCTCGTGGGTTGTACTTCATGGTGCATGAACCGAGCGGATAGAAGTTGGTATCGATAGAGAAATTCTGTTGCGAAAGACGGGTATAGTGACGCACCACCTGCATCTCGGAGACCTCTGGCAGTGCTGGCGGCTCTATGCGCAGAAACTGCCTGGGTATACTGATTGGCTGCCTCGCCTGCAACGGTGCCTGTGCAACCGCCCTACGACCTGAGCGGGAGTGTTGCTGAATTAACATGGAGAGATATGCTCGGCCCAAAAATTTGGCAACCATGGATGGTTACACACCACACCCATGGTCGCTATCTAACTACAGCGCAGCTAAAGCTGCGTCATAATCCGGCTCATCAACTATCTCTGGAACCAGTTCGGTATAAACCACTTTGTTACTCTCATCCAGCACTACAACCGCACGGCCACAAAGACCAGCCAAGCCACCATCGGTGATTAGCATACCGTAGTCCTTAGGGAAGTTGCGATCACGCATCACTGAGAGGGAGATAACATTATCGATCCCCTCGGCACCACAGAAACGTTTCTGTGCAAATGGCAGATCGGCAGATATAACCAGGGCCACTGCATCACTCTTGTCAGCCATAGCAGCATTAAACTTCTGGGTAGATGTGGCACAAACTGGGGTATCCAGACTTGGAACGATGTTGAGCAGTTTTCTCTTACCCGCATAATCCGCCAGTGAGACATCTGCCAAATCCACTGTGGTTAGTTTGAAATCTGGTGCGGTAGAGCCTACTGCTGGTAGCTCGCCATTGGTGTGACAAGCATTTCCTTTAAGGGTTATATCAGCCATTTTTACTTACTCCTAAAGTTAGTATTACTAGTATTATATTTCCAAAAAAACCAAATCTATCCAATAACCCACTTAGACAAGTTGCGCCAATGCTGCAGTATAAGCTCTCATCTCCTCATCTGTCCGCTTTTCAGTCGCACAGATCAGCATGGCGGCGCCAAGCTCAGGATAGTCTTGAGAGAGATCAAGCCCCCCTAGTATGTTGTCTGCCGCCAATGAGTGCAACAGCTCCGCTGCAGGCCGTGGCAAGCGTAACACCTGCTCATGAAATATGGGGCGGTTAAATAGAGGCTCCACCCCCTTAATAGAACTCAGACTTGCCGCCAGCTCTAGAGTGTTAACATGACAAGCAGCAGCGCTACGCCGTAGCCCCTCTCCCCCCTGTAGAGCCATATGGATAGTGTCCGCTGTCACCATCAATCCCTGATTGGTACATATATTGGAGGTCGCCTTGGAGCGGCGGATATGCTGCTCTCGAGCCTGCAGGGTGAGGGTAAAACCATCTCTACCATCCAGATCGGTGGTGCGTCCAACGATTCTGCCTGGCATCTGCCGCACCAGTGTCTGGCGACAGCAGAGAAAACCGAAATAGGGGCCACCAGATGAGAGTGGCGCGCCCAATGGCTGTCCCTCACCACAGCATATATCGACCCCCTCATCACCCCACTCACCCGGTGGCTGCAGCAGCGCCAGGGCGAGAGGATTAACTACAGCTATAGATAGAACTGCACTCTCTCGCGCCCAGTCAGTAAGCGCATCCACCTCCTCCAATACCCCAAAAAAATTGGGTTGGGGTATAACCAGGGCTGCTATATCCTCGCCACTGTATGCATCCAGTACGGCTGGATCAGTATGGCCACCATCAAGGTCAAACGGCAACTCTAGCAGCTCGACTCCCTGATTATGAACAATGTTATGCACTACCCGACGATAATCCGGATGGAGACTGCGCGGTATAAGCACCCGTTTAGACTTGGATTTACGGTTGGCTCGTACCGCCATCAATACCGCCTCGGCCAAGGCGGATGCTCCATCGTAGAGAGAGGCGTTGGAGACGTCCATGGCAGTCAGAGCCGTCATCATGGATTGATACTCATAGAGCAGCTGTAGCGTCCCCTGACTCGCCTCAGCCTGATAGGGAGTATAAGCGGTATAAAACTCGCCACGACTGGCAAGCTGCCACACCGCCGCTGGAATATGGTGATCGTAAGCACCCGCACCGAGAAAGCAGATCGGCATGCCATCCTGCCGCGCCCGCGCCTCCATCAGCTGCATCGTCTCCATCTCTGAGAGAGCAGGGGGGATGTTGTTTAGCTCACTGAACCGTAACTCTGGCGGGATCTCATCAAATAGCTGCTCGATATCCGCAACCCCGATGGCTGCCAACATCGCACCAACATCCTCCTCAGTATGCGGAATAAACGGCATACCGAATAGCTACTCTGCTACCTCTGCCAGATACCCATCAGCATCCAGCAGCTCATCCAGATCACCGGGAGAAGCCAGCTTAACCTTAAATAGCCACCCATTGCCGTAGGGTTCATCATTGACCATCTCCGGAGCCTCAGCCAGCTCCCCGTTGACCGCAATAATCTCACCAGAGGCTGGGCTATAGATATCCGAAGCGGCCTTGACCGACTCCACTACAGCACACTCTCCCCCAGCATCTATCATGCCGCCCACCTCGGGCAGCTCTACAAATACCAGATCGCCCAGCTGCTCTTGGGCGTGGTCGCTGATCCCGACAGTGATAGTGCCATCACCCTCATCCCGTGCCCACTCATGGCTCTTCGCATACTTTAACTCAGCAGGTGTCTCGCTCATTCTATCTACCTCATATTCTGGATTTACCATTACGCACAAACGGCGGCCGCACTACCCGTACCGGTAACCGCTTACCACGCATCTCTACCTCATACTCCTCTCCACTACCCGGCTCTATCCGTGCCAGTGCAATCGAGCGCTCCAAAGTGGGGGCATAACCACCAGAGGTTATCACTCCAACCTCACGCTCCTCCTGAAACAACTTCAGATGATCTCGCAGTACCCCCCTCCCCTGCAACACCAATCCAACAAAACGTCTATTGTCATCTCTATCTCGCTGTAACTCAACTGCTCTACGCCCGATAAACTCACGCTCCTCCGGCTCCCAGCCAATAGTCCAGCCCAGACCCGCCTCTAACGGTGATACATCCTCATCCATATCAGAGCCGTAGAGATTCATCCCCGCCTCCAGCCGCAAGGTATCACGTGCACCCAGACCACATGGAACCACTCCAACTGCCAACAGCGTCTGCCACAGCTCGGCCACCTCTGCGAGCGGCAGCATGACCTCAAATCCATCCTCCCCGGTATAGCCGGTACGGGCTACAAACCAATCTCCATCCTCTACTGCAAAAAAGGTCTTCAAATCTGTAGCATCAGATTGCAGCATATACGGCAGCATAGGGATAATCATCTCACGTGCCTGTGGCCCCTGCACCGCAAGCATAGCCAGATCACGCCGTGGCTTTACCACAACATCAAAACTGACCGCCTGCTGCTCAATCCAGGCCAGATCTTTGTCAGCAACGCCCGCATTCACCACCAGACGAAAACTATCATCGGTACGGAAATAGACGATAAGATCATCCAGTACTCCACCCTCTAAGTTAAGCATACAACTATAGAGTGCCTCACCCTTCTGCTGCAATTTGGCAACATCATTGGCCAGCAGGATACGTAGAAACTCCCGGCTACGCTCACCACTTATATCTATGCACAACATATGCGATACATCAAACACCCCAGCACTCTCGCGCACCTGGGTATGCTCCTCCAACTGTGACCCGTAGTGTAGCGGCATATCCCAACCACCAAAGGCAACGATACGGGCACCAGCCTCTTGGTGGAGCTCAAACAGGGGTGTTTTTTGATTCATAAACCTACCTGGCACAAACTATAACTATCCCATCAACGACTCAATATCGGCCACCGACTTAGGAACATCTTTACTCAAGATGTCATGCCCAGTCTTGGTCACGACCACATCATCTTCTATACGGATACCGATATTCCACCATTTTTTTGCCACCCCTCGACTATTATCGGGGATATAGATTCCAGGCTCAATCGTCAAGGCCATACCAGGCTCTAGCAGCCGCCACTCACCATCGACCTTATAATCACCCACGTCATGCACATCCATCCCCAGCCAGTGGCCGGTGCGGTGCATATAGTACTCTTTATAACTCTCGTTCTTAATCAAGGTTGGAACCCTGCCTCTCAGTATCCCTAGATCTACCAGCCCTTTGGTAATCACCTTTACTGCGGCATCGTGCGGCTCATTCCAGTAGCTGCCAGGAGTGACCTTGGCTATAGCTGCCTCCTGCGCCTTTAATACCAGCTCATAGAGTTGCCGCTGCGGTCTGCTAAAGCGCCCACTAATCGGAATGGTACGGGTTATATCAGAGGCGTAGTAGTCATACTCACATCCGGCATCTATCAGCAACAGATCGCCCTGCTGTAGCTCCCCGCTATTCTCTACATAGTGTAGGACACAGCCATTTTTACCTCCACCGATGATAGCAGGATAGGCCTGAAAACGTGCCCTTCGATAGGTACACTCATGGATAAACTCAGCCTCTAACTGATACTCCATCATCCCCGCACGGCAGCTCCGCATCACCCGCCTGTGAGCCTGCGCCGATATCTTGGCAGCAGTCCGTAGCGCCTTGACCTCAGAGCGGCTTTTGTAGAGACGCATATCATGCAGATAGTGATCCAGTGCAATAAACTCCAACGGCCCCTGTACCCTGGATTTAGTATGAATCGAGTTGATCCACTCAGAGACCTGTCTATCCAGCTCCAGGTTACACCCCATCGCATGAAATACACTGCTACGCTGCTCCAACATACGCGGCAAAATCTCATCCAAATCATCGATCGGAAAAGAGTCATCGGCACCATACTCTGCCACCACCCCCTCCTGGCCAGCACGCTCTCCATCCCAACGCTCACGCTCCTCATCACGCTCACGGCAGAAGAGGATGTACTCTCCATGCTCTCTTCCAGGGATCAACACCGCCACCGCCTCCGGTTCAGGGAAGCCTGTAAGATAGTAAAAATCACTATCAGGGCGATAGTGGTACTCCACATCACGATTACGCTTCACCACCGCAGATGCCGGCAGAATAGCGATACTGTCAGGCCCCATCATGCGCATCAACTGACGGCGGCGCTTCTGAAACTCACTGGCTAACATGCAGACTCCTCTGAATCGCTGGAGAGCATCTCCTCACGTATCAGGGTTGCGGCCACCCATACATACTCGCTCACCTCCAGAAAAGAGGACTCCTCCTCTTCAATCTCCCCCAACCCACCCAAATCTATCTTGGTGACCTCAGTCAAACCCTGTAACGCCTCAGTAGCTACAGGAGAGAGCCCCCCCTCATCGACACTACTAACCATCCCCACGCCATAGAGAAAACCTTGGCACCAATCACTCAGTGCCTCTGCCCGCTGCGGTAGCGGCCTATCATCGTCTGGTAGCAGCAGGGTATAACCCATAACATCACCATCAACCGCACTCTGAGTAGTAGTAAACAGCAGATCCAAGGTATCGCAGCACTCACGTACCGCTCTGTCACCCTCACTACCAGACTGAAACAGTTCATCAAACAGATGATCGGTAACATCCTCACTATTGCTACAGAGCAGCCCACAGAGCAGCCCATGCACCTCTGCACTACTAAACTCCACATGTGCAGCAGCTAGCTGCTGAGTAAACTGATCATAGTCGATCTGACCATCCATCTTTTGCCCCTCTATTCAGTACCAGATAGATATAATAACACGGCAGCTATTGGCATTACCCGTTGACCCGCCAGCAGGTGGGCTCTATATTGGTCTATATAGAATCCATGGCTAGCGAATATTAATATCATGAGTGAACTAGATCTAAAGAAACTAGAAGAACGAGTTGAGGAGCTAATCCGCACCTGTGCTCTGCTCAAAGATGAAAACCAGGCTCTGCGCGTATCCCAAGAGAGCCTGGTAACTGAGAGAGCCGAATTGATTGAAAATACTGAACTAGCCAGAAACAAGGTGGAAGCAATGATCACCCGCCTTAAATCTATGGAAACTTAAACATGAGTGGAGAGAGCATACCGGTAAGCGTACTCATCCTGGATAAGGAGTACCGTATAGCCTGCGGTGAAAAAGAGCGCGAGTCACTCCTTCAGACCTCGCAGTTCCTCGACCAGAAAATGCGCGAGATCCGCGATAGTGGCAAAGTTATAGGCACCGACCGAATTGCTGTAATGGCGGCGCTTAATATGGCACATGAACTACTACTACAAAAATCCGAGAGTGCATCAGGCAGTGAGAATATAAGCCAGCGGATACACTCTATCCAGCAAAAAATCGATGCCGCACTCAGCAAAAACAGCTAGCTAACGCGTATAGGCTCTGACTGTAACATATTGATTTTAATGACCAACCACATAATCTATAAAATCTTAGAGACTTTTCTATCCAATCAAGGCTATACTGTAGGTACATCCCCTGCGGTGTACGTAAGCAAATCGGGTATTTTCTTGAACCTAATTAATACCCGGGGAACATAACGCTGGTGTGGTGTGCAGGCCCACCTTGAGTGGGAAGCCTAAAACACTGCTGTTGTACCCACTTGAATCCACCGGTTCGAGAACAATGATAGGCTACGGCACACGTGGGGGATCTCTATTCTTGGAGTCTTCATACGTTGCACACCCCCTCAGAACTACGTAAAAAAACTCGAACTAAACGCCGCACACTCTCACCACTAGAGCAGCACCAACATAGCGGTGCTATGACCACCATACTCTGCAACTCAGCCCTATATCGTAACAGCAATCGAATTGCACTCTATCTGCCAACCGATGGCGAAATAGACCCAACCCCACTGATAAAACAAGCCGACAATCATAATAAAAGTCTCTATCTGCCGGTACTGCGGCCACATTTTCAACATGGCCTCTGGTTTGCTGAATGGCGCAGTGGTGAACAGCTAAAACCCAACCGTTTCGGCATAGATGAGCCGATCCCACAAAGACATAGAATAGCCCCACCGTGGGCTCTAGATCTAATCCTGCTGCCACTGGTTGCATTTGATCAACAAGGCGGTCGACTTGGTATGGGTGGCGGCTTTTACGACCATACTCTAGCCTATCTCAAGCAGCGCAAGGTTTGGCGCAAACCAAAACTTATCGGTCTTGCACATGAGCTGCAACAGATCAAGCAGCTTGCAAGTAACCCTTGGGATATACCACTGGACGGAGTAGTAACAGAGAGGACACTATACAACTACACACTGCTCTCCAGTTAATTAAAGCGCACCTAATGATAATACATGTTTGACCTGACTCAGTAGCCAGCAAGTCGTTAATATAGGGTGGCAACGGTACCTCTCTCCTGCTCAGACCACATTTTTTTAGAGTGCGTACAGAGAGACTACTACCAAATTTATCACCCCCATGCGCTTTGATGGCAGCTGGATATATCAGGCTAGCTCCCACTACAGCACTCATATATTTGTCATAGATAGGTAGATAAATTGTAATCTACATTGATAACTCACTTTATAATCTGATTGCGAACTGAATGTACCTGGTACTGACTAACCAGTTAGCTGCTGATCTTTACCCCGTTGATCGCTGCTAGCACGACTTTGACTTTGAACCCAAGTGTATCGGTTTTACGTTTCTTCATCATGATTGATTATCTCTGTGTTGCAGTCAATGTCACTCATAATTATCAACCTATCCGTTTTTTGGTATCCGCTTCAAGGATAGAGCTATGTTTAAATTAAATAGTACGATTTGATTGGATTCATCAAAAAAACGACATGTATTCAAAAGTAATTCTATAATTAAACAGATGATTCACTGGTATTTTTTTAAAACTTTATTATACTCGTAGGTGAATTTAGCCAACCAAGTTCTGGAGGAAGAACAATGGCCATCAAGAGAGCTACTAAGAAACGCACAACCAAACGCAAAACTACCACCAAAAAACGCACCACTGCCAGGAAGAAGGTAGCCAAGAAGAGAGCAACCAAGAAAAGAGTTGCCTCAAAGAAAAAGGTGGCCAAAAAACGGGTGGCCAAGAAAAGAGTAGCTAAGAAGAAGGTGGCGAAGAAAAAACGGGTCGCCAAAAAGAGAACAGCCAAGAAAAAGGTGAGCAAGAAAAAACGGGTGGCCAAGAAGAAGGTGGCGAAGAAAAAACGGGTAACCAAAAAGAGAGCAGCTAAGAAGAGAGTAGCGAAGAAAAAACGGGTCGCCAAAAAGAGGGTCGCTAAGAAAAAAGTGGCCAAGAAGAAGCGTACGCTAAGGCCACGTAAAGTGACTCCACGTAAAAAGCGGTAGCTACTAAGCTCTTGTAGTAACAGCAAAAAGGCTCGCTATTGCGGGCCTTTTTGCTCTCCTTAGTAAGTCTCTACTCAAACCCCTCAAGATACTCCTGGTGCTTCTGTTGAAACAGCTGCTCAAGGTCATCGATAACCTCAACTGCGGTGCGTCCATTAACCATATGAGCAGTCATCAGTGAGGATGTGTCATCCAGTAACAGCGAACGATCTAGCATAAAGTAGCTCTCTGAGAGGCGTTTAATAGCACCTACTACGCTCTCATCCACTGGTCGCGGAATCGGTTTTGGCTCGACCAACTCTCCCGGCTCACACACTGCATCAGTAGTACGAGTCATCAAGAATTCAGCAAATGCCAGTAAACTTTCACGCTCTGACTCCGGCAGAGAGGCGAACAGCTTGAGCAATCTACGCTGAGCACGCGGTAAAGTTGGCAGTTGCGGCAGCACGATACTACTTCTGAAAGTCTTTTATATGCTCTTTGAGATAGCTGCGCGAAAACTTCAACAGCTCCTCCATTACCCGCACCCGAAACTTCTGTTTCTGATGAACAAACGAGAAGGGGCGCTCCAACGCTGGCTCAAGGTTTATCGCTACTAGAGTTCCAAGCTTTAACTCCTTCTGTACAGTGGCACTAGATACTACCGAGATCCCCATGCCAGCCTCTACTGCACCCTTAACCGCCTCTGGACTCCCCAGCTCCATA
Source organism: uncultured Gammaproteobacteria bacterium (assembly GCA_965602975.1). Lineage (GTDB taxonomy): Bacteria > Pseudomonadota > Gammaproteobacteria > Chromatiales > Chromatiaceae > CBFDBF01. The sequence continues at coordinate 9,332 of CBFDBF010000034.1, forward strand.
GAGATATTTAGCTCCTCCTTGTCGCTGCTGCTCCCTTTTAACCACTCACTAATAACCTCTCGAGTACCAGACCCCTCTTCCCGGCAGATAAAGGGGTGCTGCAACAGATCAACATAGGTTAGACTCTTGCGCCCCGCTGCGATATGACCCGGCGGCACAATAGCCACCAATTGATCAGGACCACACCCCTCTACCACCAAATTTTTGTTGCCGACCGGAGCCTCTACCACCCCCAGATCGATTACATTGTTCTCCACCATGGAGACTATCCCGTCTGTATTGGAGACTTTCAGATGGATAGTAACCTCTGGATATTGTGCTTTGAAATCC
>CBFDBF010000035.1:0-9575 GCA_965602975.1 uncultured Gammaproteobacteria bacterium
GCCTGCTTATTGATCATCGCCTCCAGTATGGTGCCAGGCTCATGGAAGCCAGGATAGTAGTAGTATTTGGCCGCCTTGTAGAGACCAAAAGCGAGGTCGTTGTATGGGCCGACCCACTCAGTGGCGTCGATGGCGCCAGATTGTAACGAGGTAAACAGCTCCCCTCCCGGCAGACTTACGGGGATACCACCAGCCCGTTTCAACACCTCACCTCCGAGTCCGGGGATGCGCATCTTTAGTCCTTTGAGATCCTCCAGACTATTGATCTCCTTATTGAACCAGCCACCCATCTGTACTCCGGTATTACCAGCCGGTGCGGGGACTAGACCAAAATTGGCATAAAGTTCGCTCCACAGCTCAAGACCACCACCATGATACATCCAGCCGTTCATCTCCTGTGCAGTAAGTCCAAACGGCACGGTAGAGAAAAACTGAGCAGACTCGCTCTTGCCCTTCCAGTAGTAAGCGGAGCCATGCCCCATCTCAGCAGTACCACGCGAGACCGCATCGAACACCTCAAATGCTGGTACCAGCTCCTTGGAACCATACACCTTCACCGCCATGCGGCCACCACTCATCTCGCCGATTAGTGCCGCCAGATTGTTGGCCGCCACCCCTAGACCGGGGAAATTCTTCGGCCAGGTGGTCACCATTTTCCACTGTATATCTGCCTTGGCATGAGCTGCGCCAACCCCAGCTAACCCTGCACCTAGTACAAGAGAGCTACTACCAACTCTTTTGATAAAATCACGCCGTTGCATAATCTATTCCCCTATTATCAAACAACCTGCAAATTAGCATATGCCACCACCAACCACTTGGCGCCTAAACCCTTGAAATTCACCTGTACCCGAGCACTGCCACCATCGCCCTCCATGTTCAATACTACGCCCTCACCAAACTTGGAGTGAACTACCTGCTGTCCAAGCTTGAAGGCGCTCGACTCCTCAGCAAACTTGCGTGAACCATGCGGCACACTATAGGGACGCTGTACCGACGCACCTCTGGCACGGATCTCCTCTACCAGTTCAACCGGTATCTCCCGCAGAAAACGGGAGGGTAGCGGGTGAGTCTCGGAGCCGTGCAGCCGCCGACTCTCAGCGTGGGTGAGGTATAGCTCCTGCATTGCACGGGTCATGCCCACATAGCAGAGCCGCCGCTCCTCCTCCAGCCGCTCCTCATCATCACTGGACATGCGATGGGGGAATAGCCCCTCTTCGATACCGCCGATAAAGACCAGTGGAAACTCCAGCCCCTTGGCAGAGTGGAGGGTCATAAGCTGCACACTCTCCTCATACTCCTCCGCCTGCTGTTCACCAGCCTCCAGCGCAGCATGTGCCAGAAAGCTATCCAGCTCCGACATGGCAGGCTCAGGTTCGCTCTCTGCGTCTGTATCAAAAGCACCATCCGGCTGCTGCAGGGAGAAAGGCTCTGGGACATCATAATCAAACTGGCGGGCAGCATTGACCAGCTCCTCCAGGTTTTCAATCCGATCCGGCCCTTTGCCGTCACGGGATTTCTCGAAGTGCTCTACCAGATGACTCTGCGCGATCACGTGAGCCGCCTGCTGCTGCAGATCCATCTCGGCAGTGGCCGCAGCCAACTCCTCAATCAGTTCGACAAAGCCACGCAGGGAGCTGGCAGCTCGCGCCTTCATCCCATCCCCCTGTAGCAACTCTTCAGCAGCCTGCCATAGGGGGCACCCAAAGTCACGGGCATGCCCCCTGATCGCCTCCAGGGTACGTGCCCCGATACCCCGTGGTGGCTGGTTAACCGCCCGCTCAAATGATGGGTCATCATTTCGATTGGAGACCAGCCGCATATAGGCGAGTGCATCTTTGATCTCTGCCCGTTCAAAGAAGCGCAGCCCACCATAGACACGATAAGGGATACCGGCCTGGATCAACCCCTCTTCAAACAGCCGGGACTGGGCACTGGTACGGTAGAGAATTGCTATCTCAGAGCGCTGACGCCCCGCACCTATGGCGTGACGAATCCGCTCTAGCACAAAGCGCGCCTCATCCACCTCATTAAAGGCCGCATAGATACGGATTGGTGCACCCTCGCCATCCTCGGTCCATAGGTTCTTGCCAAGCCGGGTACTGTTATTGGCTATCACTGCATTGGCTGCCGCCAGGATGTTACCGCTGGAGCGGTAGTTCTGTTCCAGACAGATCGCCTTGGTATTGGGGTAGTCCTGCTGAAAGTCACGGATATTCGCCACCCTGGCACCACGCCAACCATAGATGGATTGATCATCATCCCCCACCACAAACAGGATGTCACGACTCCCCGCCAACAGCCGTAACCAGGCGTACTGAATAGTGTTGGTGTCCTGAAACTCATCCACCAGGATATGGGAGAAGCGCGCCTGATAGTGCTCCAGTATATCGGGACGATCACGCCACAACTCATGTGCCCGTAGCAGCAGCTCCGCAAAATCGACCGATCCAGAGCGTTGGCATAGATCTTCATACGCCTGGTAGATCGTTATCATCTGGCGCAGATAGAGATCACCTCTATCATCCAGATGCTGGGGGCGCCGCCCCTCATCTTTCTGCTGATTGATAAACCATTGAACCTGACGCGGCGGCCAGCGGGTATCATCCAGATTCAGCTCCCGCACAATCCGTTTTATCAGCCGATGTTGATCATCCGAGTCTAATATCTGAAAGTTTTGCGGTAGATTCGCCTCCTGCCAGTGGGAGCGCAGCAGTCGATGAGCCAAGCCGTGAAACGTCCCTACCCACATGCCGCCAACCGGCTCCTCCAGCAGCTCCTCAATCCGGTGGCGCATCTCCCGCGCCGCCTTGTTAGTGAAGGTGACTGCCAGGACACCCCAGGGAGAGGCACCCTCTACCCGCACCACCCAGGCTATACGGTGAACCAGCACCCTGGTCTTACCGGAACCGGCTCCAGCCAGCACCAGTGTACTGCCAGGCGGCGCGGTAACCGCCTCGCGCTGCACCTCGTTTAGACCTTCGAGAATATTGGAGACATCCATCGCTCTATTCTAACCCGACAATAGCAGCCAACTACAGTACTGCTGTCAGGCTAAAAGCTGTTCCGACTCTTCGATCTGCTTAGCTGCCGCCCCCAAAATCTTCAAACTCTGTTTTGGCTCCAGCTCCCCTAACCCTAACCTGGCCAGTGCTGGAATCTCATCTAAGGGCGGTACCTGCGGTGCATCTCTGTTCCCGATAAAGCTATGTATCTGCGCCACAATCACTAGATCGCAATAATCTGGCTCCTTAGAGTCCGCACGCATCCAATCCTCTGCCTCAAGAGCGGTGGTGACAAACTCTTGAGAGAAACCCCACTTCTCCAGAATCTTGCTGCCGATAACTCCTCTTAAGTGAGCAACTGCATGGTCAACCGCCTTTGGATCAGCAGAGAGATCAGGATACTTTGCTACCTGTTGCAGTATAGCGGCCACCCCAATATCGTGCAGCAACCCTATCAGCATGGCATCCTCCGGTTTAAAACGACGATCACGTATAGCCAATACATGGCAGATTGCCGCTACCTTTCTGCTGTGTCTCCACAGCAGCTGCATCCGCCGCTGCAGTGCCCGTGATTTAACTTGAAACAGATCCCATACCACGTAGGATAGAACCAGATTGTGTGTAATCCGCATACCCAGACGCACCACTGCATCACTACAGCTCTCTACCGAACTACTACCACCATAGTAAGCACTATTAGCCGCCCAGATTAGCTTGGCGGTAATCGCTGGGTCGGATTGGACAATCTTGGCTATGGTATGGGCATCAGAGGTATCATCGTTCATCGCATGCCCCACCTTAATAGCGACATCGGGCAACGACGGCAAGACCAAATTATCGTGCTCCAGGTCATGCAACAGACTCTTGGTCAAAATCTCTTCTGTATCCCCTTCCACTATATGGAGCGAACCTTCAGATATATCATAACCATCCATCTCTTGATTTTCGATCACCTGTGACAGGACATGTGGCATCAACTCAGAGGCTACCTGCAGATAGTGCACCTCACCGACCGCAGTCACTTTGAACTGCCGCGGGATAAGGCGTGCAATAGGTTGAGATGCCTGTGGCGTACCTCCAGTGATCTCACTCTCCCCGCCATCAGGAGACTCCATCTGTACCGTACCCTGGAGCAGGAAAAACTGGAATTTTACTGTGTCGCCCACCTCCAGCAGCAGCTCATGGCTCTCTGCAATCTCTACATTGAGATTACCAGCAAGCAGCTCTAGCTGTTCAGGGTTGAGCCCGCCGAATGGTGACAGCGACTGCAAAGTCTTAGTATCAAGTGGATATGAGCGTCTTCCCATATATCCTACATCCAGTCTTTAAGTAAATATTATATTGGCCTATACAAGCATAGCAGTAGTATCGGAATATAAATCCTCCTGCTACTCCTAATTTAGGCGCAACGTCCCACTAAGCTGACTTACTGAGTGCAGCTTATGGCGTTGCAGATACTCTTCTATCCCCCGATTGATCTCTTGGCAGATCAGCGGATTATAGAATAGTGCCGTCCCTACCCCCACCGCAGTCGCCCCTGCAATAAGAAACTCCAACGCATCCTCAACGCAGCTAACCCCGCCCTGACCGATTATCGGAATGTTGTGTTCACGGCAGACCTGATAGACCTGATGCACCTTAAGCAGGGCAACCGGCTTGATCGCAGGGCCGGAGAGCCCACCCTGATTGTTACCAATTATAGGGGTACGGCTCTCCGCATCGATCGCCATCCCCATCAGCGTATTGATCACCGAGAAGGCGTCACTCCCCGCCTCCAGGCAGCGTTTGGCATTAACGGCAATATCAGTCTGATTGGGTGACAACTTAGTGATCAGCGGCTTGCTGGTGACGCTACGACAGGCCGCAACCACCCGTGCCGACATCTCTGGATCGTTACCGAAGGCAGCTCCGCCCTGTTTCACGTTAGGACATGAGATATTGATCTCTATCGCATCTACCGGGGAGTCATCAAACCGCTCGGCCACTGCAGCATACTCCTCTACACTGGAGCCGGAGACATTGGCTATAAACCTGGTCTCGCTAAAATTGAGCCCCGGCAGGATCTTGGTCACCACTGCATCAACCCCAGGATTCTGCAGTCCGATGGCATTGAGCATCCCACTGGAGGTCTCATACACTCGATGTGGTGGATTGCCCAGACGCGGCTCCAGCGTAGTCCCCTTAAGACATACCGCACCCGCATCACGGTTGGAAAAACCCTTGACCCGCGTATACTCCTCACCAAACCCGACACAGCCGGAGAGCAGTACCAACGGAGTGTCGAACTGAAGCCCGCAAAATTCAACGGCTAGAGGCGATTTAGTTGTCTCTGTCATAGATGATAGAGTAACAGGTATGTTCCATATAGCGCTATATGAGCCGGAGATTCCGCCCAATACTGGTAATATCATACGCCTCTGTGCCAATAGTGGTAGCACACTACATCTTATTCATCCCCTGGGTTTCAGACTGGATGAGAAGAGCCTGCGCCGTGCCGGCATGGACTACACCGATATAGCTGGGATAGAAGAGCACACCGATTTCAGCGCATTTATGCGGCAACAGCAGCCGACCAGGCTATTCGCCTGCTCCACCCGCGGCTCCATCCCCTATGCCGATGCCGCCTTTCTCCCTGGCGACACCCTCCTGTTTGGCCCTGAGACCCGTGGACTACCCCAGGCACTGCTGGATGAGCTCCCCTCTAAACAGCGGCTCTCAATCCCTATGTATCCCGATAACCGCAGTCTTAACCTCTCTAATGCTGTAGCGATAATACTCTATGAGGCGTGGCGACAGCAGGGGTTTGCCTGCAACTGCCCCCTTCCCGCCAATGGGGAGAACAGATAGCTATCTATGGCATAGACCTGTTTTAGACTCCCCCTCCGAGCCACGGAGAGTAGCCAACAACAGAGAAAAAACGGCATAATAGCCTCCACGGACAAATCAACAGGCACCCTAAAAAACCATGCGACAGAAAAACGATACCCAATTTATCCCACTGGTAGAGAGCCGCCTGAACGATAAGATGAACCATCTGCCACCACTGCCACTAGATGCAGAGGGGCTGGCCAAATGTTTTCGCCAATACTTCACCTACACCTTAGGGCGGAACAAAAAGTGTAACAACACCCACTACCCATATGTGGCCCTGGCCATGACGGTGCGTAACCGTCTGATGGAGCGCTGGCAGAGAACTGCTGAGACCTACCATAGTGCCGACTGCAAACGCACCTACTACATCTCTCTGGAGTTCCTTATGGGGCGCGCCTTGGGTAACAGCATGCTCAATCTGGGGATCACCGATGCCGCCACCGAAGGTCTATATAACCTCGGCGTAGTTCTGGAGGAGATCGCCGAGAGTGAACCAGATGCCGGTCTGGGCAATGGTGGCCTCGGACGACTGGCGGCCTGCTTCCTGGATAGCTGCGCCACCCTACAGCTACCGGTCAAGGGCTACGGCCTGCGCTATGAGTATGGGATGTTTCGCCAAGAGATCCACAACGGCCATCAGGTAGAGGAGCCGGATCACTGGCTACGCAATGGCCACCCTTGGGAGGTGGAGCGACCAGAGTTTACTCAGCGAGTCCATTTTGGTGGCCACACTGAACTCTTTACAGATGAGTCTGGTAACAGCAGAAGGCGCTGGCTCCACACCCACGATGTGCTGGCAGTGCCGTACGACATCCCGATCCCAGGTTATCGCAATGACACCGTAAACACCCTGCGGCTCTGGAAATCTACCGCGACCGATGAGTTTGATCTGGAAGATTTTAACGCCGGTGACTACGCCGAGTCGGTAGAGGCACAAAACAGTGCTGAACACATCACTATGGTGCTCTACCCTAACGATGCCAGCGAAAGTGGCAAAGAGCTGCGACTACGGCAGCAGTACTTTCTCGCCTCTGCCAGTCTCAAGGATGTACTGCGCACTTGGAAACAGAGCTATCGCTCCGATTTCAGCCAATTTGGGGAGAAAAACTGTTTCCAACTAAACGATACCCACCCAACCATTGCGGTCGCTGAGCTAATGCGGCTACTGCTAGATGAGGAGGCGCTATCTTGGGAGCAGGCGTGGAAGATCACCCATAGTACCATGGCCTATACCAACCACACCCTGCTACCAGAGGCACTGGAACAGTGGTCGGTACGGCTATTTCGTCATCTGCTACCGCGCCTGTTGGAGATTATCTATGAGATCAATGCGCGCTTTCTTAACGAGGTCTCTATACGCTGGCCAGGGGACGCTGAGCGCCGCCGCCGGATGTCTATCATTGAGGAGGGGCACGACCCACATATACGGATGGCCTATCTGGCAATAGTAGGGAGCTTCTCGGTAAACGGTGTAGCCGCCCTCCACTCCCACCTACTACAAGAGGGGCTGTTCCACGACTTTTACCAGCTCTGGCCGGAGAGGTTTAACAACAAGACCAACGGGGTGACTCAGCGCCGCTGGCTCGCTGGCTGTAATCCCAGACTAGGTAAACTCCTCAATGCGGAGATAGGAGATGGCTGGGTCGCCGACCTGGAGCAGCTGCGGCAACTTGAATCAAAGGTGGATGACCCTCTATTTCGCGACCAGTGGCAACAGGTGAAACAGCGTAACAAAGGGCGTCTGGCGCAACTGGTAATGCAGGAGTGCGGGTTACATTTTAATATCAACGCCATGTTCGATGTGCAGGTGAAACGTATCCATGAGTACAAACGACAGCTACTAAATATGCTCCATGTCATCCACCTATACGCCAAGATAAAGGCGGGTGAGACCGCTGACTGGACCCCACGCTGTGTACTCCTGGGTGGTAAGGCTGCACCTGGCTACACTCAAGCCAAATTGATCATCAAATTGATCAACAATATCGCCGAGATGGTAAACCATGATCCAGAGGTGGACGATCTGCTAAAAGTGGCATTTATCCCTAACTACTGCGTCTCGACCATGGAGATTATATGTCCTGCCACCGATCTATCTGAGCAGATATCTACCGCTGGAAAAGAGGCCTCCGGTACCGGCAACATGAAATTTATGATGAATGGCGCCCTGACTATCGGCACCCTGGATGGCGCCAATATAGAGATCCGAGAGGAGGTTGGAGCCGACCACTTCTTCCTCTTTGGCCTGACGGCAGAGGAGGTTGTAGAGCTACGCGGCAGCTATAACCCAGATGCAATCATAGCCGCCGATCCATCTCTATCAAGGGTTATGCAACTACTGGAGCAGGGACATTTCAACCAGGTTGAGCCTGGCATCTTCGATCCACTAATCGACTCTATCCGCAATCCTGACGACAGCTGGATGGTGGCAGCCGATTTTGCCAGCTATATAGCAGCCCAAGAGCGGGCCGCAGCAACCTACCGTGAGCATCAGAGCTGGCTCACCAGCAGCATCCTCAATAGCGCCTATAGTGGGAAGTTCTCTACTGACCGCACCATGCACGACTACAATCGGGAGATCTGGGGGCTAAAGTCTATCCCACCGCTGCCGCTAACCTAGCTGGTACCGCCCAACATATGGGTTGGCTTAGCATAGGACAACTGCTTGGCTTCAGGACAAAAAATCAAACCCGAGGATCTCCAGGTCGGTATGTACGTGGATCTTTCAGGTGTCTGGATGAAACACCCATTTGTCCACAACAAGTTCAAGATCACCACAAAACAGGAGATCAAGCAGATCATCGGGTGTGGGCTACGCGAGATTCCGGTCGATCTCGATAAGAGTGACCTGCCGGAGACAACAGTAGATGATCCGCGTGAAAGTGGCGATATCCCAGAACAGTGGAACCCTGACACCCTGGTACCGGAGGAGCTATCTGCCGCCCTACAAGATAAGAGCATGTCACCAGAGCAGAAATCCAAAGAGGTCTATCAGCACACCCAGCAGATGATGGAGCGCCTATTGGAGAGCCCCTCCGCAGAGAACATCCAGACCAGCAAACAGGTGATCAGTGGAGTGACTGATATGATCCTGTCGGAGGATGAGACCGCATCCAACATGCTGCGGATCACCTCCCATGACTTCTACACCTATGCCCACTCTGTCAATGTTGGTATAACCTCTATAATCCTGGCCAAAGAGCTGTTTCGTAACTCTGATGCCCATGACCTGCATGAGCTGGGGAGCGGGTTTTTTCTGCACGACTTGGGCAAGGTCAATGTCGATCCCGAGATCATCAACAAACCTGGTCGCCTGACAGATGATGAGATGGGGCGGATGCGCACCCACCCCTATAAAGGATATAAAATACTGCAAGAGGCGGATGCCCTCTCGGATGAGTTCCGCTATATAGTTCTGCAACACCATGAGCGACGAGATGGTACCGGCTACCCAAAAGGCCTAAAAGAGGATGAGATCCACCTCTATGGTCGCATCTGTGCGGTGGCTGATGTGTTCGATGCCCTCACCGCCGATCGCTCCTACAAAAAAGCCATGAGCCGCTATGCCGCCCTCCAGCTGATGAAGGATAAGATGCTGGATCACTTCCACAAGGATGTATTTCAAGCCTTTGTACTGCTGTTTAAGTAGCCGCTGTTGATTTGCAACATCGTTGCCGGACTACAGTCCAACCTACATTA
>CBFDBF010000036.1:0-9455 GCA_965602975.1 uncultured Gammaproteobacteria bacterium
AACCTCCTGGCCGCTTATAACCACTATATTCGGTCAACCGGGGGCAGTCGATACTGCTCCAGGGGCCGGAGCTACGCTCCCGGCGCAAGGGCTACTCTAGCTATCACAACTTCGCTACCAAGGCACCACCGGCACTGGGATTTCAGGCCCGCGCCACAGCCCCGGCCGCCGCCCTGCTCGACTTTCTTGCTACCGATCCAGAACGGGTATTGTTTGTAGCCGAGAGTGCCGGACGGCGTGAGCTGCTACTCGACACCTTGGGCGGCTACGCCATCCACCCAACCGTAGTGGCAGACTGGCAGGAGTTTCTAACTTCAAAGCTGCCGCTGGCCCTAACTGTGGCACCGCTAGAACAGGGTGTGTGGCTACCACAACCCGGCATTAGCATCATCACCGAGACCCAGCTACTGGGAGAACGGGTGCGTCAAGAGCGGCGGCGAAACGCCCGACGGCAGGAGTCGGAGCAGGTGGTACGCAACCTGACCGAACTCCACCCCGGTGCACCAGTGGTGCATGAGGATCATGGCGTAGGCCGCTACCTGGGGCTCCAGACCATCGATGTAGGCGGCATGGTAACCGAATTTCTAACCCTGGAGTACGCCAAGGGTGACAAGCTATACGTCCCTGTATCATCGCTCCATCTGATCAGCCGCTACTCCGGTGCAGCACCGGAGAATGCCCCGCTGCACCGTCTAGGGGGGGAGCAGTGGGAGCGGCTCAAACGCAAAGCGGCAGAGCAGGTTCACGATGTCGCAGCCGAGCTGCTCGATGTGCAGGCACGGCGTGCAGCCAACCAGGGCTATGCCTTCCCCTCCCCCAGCGAAGAGCAGAGCGTCTTCGATCTCGCATTTGAGTTTGAAGAGACACCAGATCAACAGAGAGCTATCGACACCGTACTGGCTGATATGCAGTCGCCCAACCCGATGGATCGACTGGTCTGTGGAGATGTCGGCTTCGGCAAGACAGAGGTAGCGATGCGGGCCGCCTTTATGGCCATACAGGGCGGCAGGCAGGTGGCCATATTGGTTCCCACCACCCTACTCGCCCAGCAGCACTACCAGAACTTTGCTGACCGCTTTGCCGACTGGCCGGTGCAGGTGGAGGGGCTATCCCGCTTTCGCAGCGGCAAGGAGCAGCAGCGGATCATCCATGGACTAAAAGATGGCACGGTAGATATCGTCATCGGCACCCATAAATTGTTACAGGATGGGATCGTATTCAAGCGTCTAGGGCTGGTGATCATCGATGAGGAGCAGCGCTTTGGAGTACGGCATAAAGAGAGGCTGAAGGGTCTGCGTTCCGAGGTGGATCTGCTAACCCTGACAGCTACGCCTATCCCCCGTACTCTGAACATGGCACTCTCCGGGATGCGTGATCTCTCTATTATCGCCACCCCGCCAGTGGCACGTCATCCAATCAAGACCTTTATCAGCCAGTGGGAAGATGCAGTTATAACCGAGGCGTGCCAGCGTGAGATCAAACGTGGTGGCCAGGTATATCTGCTCCACAACGAAGTCAGCACTATCGAGAACATGGCCAATAAGCTGGAGCAACTACTCCCAGGCGCCCGCATAACCATAGCCCACGGCCAGATGCGGGAGAGAGAGCTGGAGTCGGTCATGCGAGACTTCTACCACCAGCGCTTTAATATCCTGGTCTGTAGCACCATCATCGAGAGTGGCATCGATATCCCCAGTGCCAACACCATAATCATCAACCGAGCAGACAAACTTGGGCTGGCCCAGCTACACCAGCTACGGGGGCGAGTCGGACGTTCGCACCACCGTGCCTACGCCTACCTACTGACTCCATCCGGCAAAAAGCTTACCCAAGATGCAAAAAAGCGGCTGGAGGCGATCGAATCGATGGAGGATCTAGGAGCCGGTTTCACTCTCGCCACCAACGATCTTGAGATTAGAGGAGCGGGAGAGCTACTAGGTGCAGGCCAGAGTGGTCAGATTCACGCCATAGGTTTTACCCTCTACAGCGAGCTACTGGAGCGGGCGGTGACAGCACTCAAGGCGGGCGAACAGCCGCGCCTCGATCGTCCGCTGGATCACGGTGCAGAGATCGACCTGCAGCTACCTGCCCTCCTACCGGAGGATTACATCCCTGACGTCCATACCAGGCTAGTCCTCTACAAACGGATAGCCAGTGCCGCATCCAGAGAGGAGCTAGATGAGCTCCAGGTGGAGATGATCGACCGTTTTGGCCTACTGCCGGAACCTGCCAAGGCACTATTTGGCATCACTGAGCTAAAACTCAAAATCAAACCCCTCGGTATCTGCAAACTGGAGGCGGGAGCCGAGAGTGGCCGTATCACCTTAAAGGGTGAATCGCAGCTCGACCCGGCCAACCTAATCCGGCTGATACAGACCCGTCCGGAGGAGTTCAAACTGGATGGGGCAGAAAAGATCAGGTTTTTTCAAGATATGGGAGATAGGGGGAGACGGATTGAGCTCGTCTCCTCTATAATCGAGGAGATATCGGGGTAGAGTCTATTTGGACTCCCCCTCCTAACCTCCCCCACCAGTGGGGGAGGAGTAACACCATACCCTACCCACTAGTGGGAACGCCTACATGAACGTAGGTACTAAGGGCAACGCAAGAACAGACGCCTAGGGGTTAGGAGCAGCACTATCACCTCCCAGCCATGAAGGGGAGACACAACACCATCCCCTCCCCACTAGTGGGGAGGGTTAGGATGGGGAGTAAAAATATGAAAAAACAGATCAACCTACTACTACTCGTGCTACTGCTAACCAGCAGCCAACTGGTTGCTGCCAGAACATATACCATTGAAGTTCTCATCTTCTCCAATGGTGGACGTGGCTCCGGCGGTGAGGTGTGGCCAGGCAACCCTGGACACCCAAATACTAGCCAGGCCGGCTCAGTCCGCGGAAAATCGAGCCTACGGATGAGTGGCATAGCATCCCGCCTGAGGAGCAGACCAGGATTCAAGCCGATCCTGCACAAGGCTTGGCGACAGAGCGTAAGCTCCAAGAAAAATGCCAAACTGGTTCGCCTGCAATCCTCCTCCACCCCGCTAGATGGCACCATACAGGTTAGCGTCAAACGCTACCTCCACGTCGACTTGGATCTACTGCTAAAAACAGGGAGAAGCTACCGACTAAAAACGAGCCGTCGAATGCGCAGCAAAGAGATTCACTACATAGACCACCCGATGATGGGTGTATTGGTGCTAATCACACCGGGCTAAGAGGTACCAAGTGATGACCTACTCAAGGCGGCACTGATTAATACCATTTAACCCCTCCCCCACTTGTGGGGGAGGCGGGGAGGGGGAATCAATCAGAAGCTCCCTAAGAAGAACAGGCCTACCCATTACCCTACTCCGCCACAAACCACATTATGGCAACAGATTGCAACACTCTTGGGTTTTACACTAAAAATGGCGTCCCGTAGGGGAGTCGAACCCCTGTACTCGCCGTGAAAGGGCGATATCCTAGGCCTCTAGATGAACGGGACAGATCTGCTATATGGCAAACCGAGTAGCCACTACGGCCACCCGGTATACTATTTGGTGGAGCTAGGCGGGATCGAACCGCCGACCTCTACACTGCCAGTGTAGCGCTCTCCCAGCTGAGCTATAGCCCCCAAAACAAGAGGCGCATATTAGGCCAAACTGGAGGCTTTGTCCACCCCATTATCAGTGTCCGCAAGTACACAGCAGCGATGATATCTGCTCATCCCACTGACCGCCGATAGATTCATAACTCTCTAGCAGCACCAGTTTTGCCCCATTGAACTTCTGCTGTTTCCACGCCTCCAGGTGACACCCTGTAGCCAGCTTGACCGATGAGATGGCATCATCCCACCCCTTGGCATCCAGTATTGCTACGCTCTCTCCATCTTTGAGCATCTTTTTGGCACCCTGGAACTTCTGCTGCTGATATACGGAGCAGCTGTTGGCCGAAATTGCCGGGCCACCACCGCGCTCGCTGCACTGTTTCAGCTCGCTATCACGTTTTCTATTCTCGCCAGCAGTCTGTTGATCGTTGCTTCCTCGCATACACCAGTCGTAATGGTTAGCATAATCGCTGCTCCACGACTCACCCTTATAACCACACACCAACTTCTCCGCCTCAAGCGCCTGAGAAATGGCATTTTTGGCGTAGACTCTGCACTTGCTAGCTCGAGCTGAAGGTTTGGTCGGTTTCGGTTTCGGCTTCTCTATCTGCTTTGCCTGCTTTGCCTGCTTTGCCTGCTTTGCCTGTTTTTTATATTGTATACGTTTTAACTCTGCTGCCTTCGCTCGGCACTCTATAAGGCTACCACCTCGTGTTATCAGCTGCTCACCAGCAAGCTTATGGTTATCCTCCTGCATACACCAATCGTAATGCTGTGCAGAGTTACCACTCCACTTCACCCCACTATGATTACTACACCTCAGTTTGCCCGCCTCTTTCAACTGAGAGATAGCCATTGCTGCATAAGTCTTACACATGCCAGCAGTAACTGTTGGGTCGGTTTTAGTTGTAACTTTAGGGGTACAACCTGTTATGTATAACAGGCAACAACAGGATAGGGCAAACAGCACTCTGCTACGATGCATCACAAGCTCCTCTCAACTTAGATTTAAGTTGTCTGATATTACTACTGCCCCGTTAACCAACACCCGTCATACCGGGTCGGCACAAAATAGCACCAAGACAAACGTGGCTCTTTTACAATTGTTATCTATTACCCTCTATTTTAGCCCATGAATCGCGCAGGGTTACGCTGCGGTTAAACACCATCCGCTCTGGGGTGCTCTCTGCTGCATCCAGACAGAAATAGCCCTCCCGCTCAAACTGATAGCGGTTACCGGGATGAACATCGGCCAAGCTTGGCTCCAATCGACAATCGGTCAGGGTATGGAGTGAGTCTGGATTTATATGCTCCATAAATGAGTCGACGCTCTTATCCGCATCTGGAGTAGCGTGACAAAACAGACGATCATACAGGCGTATCTCCGCCGCTAAGCTATCTTTTAGCGGAACCCAGTGGATGACACCCTTTACCTTGCGACCCTCTGGCTTGGCTCCAAGGGTGGCAGGATCATAGCTGCAGCGCAGTTCGATGATCTCACCAGCATGGTCTTTTATCACCTGCTCGCACTTGATGACATAGGCATTACGCAGCCGCACTTCACCGCCGCTAACCAGACGTTTATATTTACGTGGTGCCTCTTCACGAAAATCCTCACGGTCGATATATAGCTCCCGAGTGAATTTAAGTTGACGCATACCCATAGACTCATCCTTTGGATGGTTAGGGGCACTGATCTCCTCCACCTGCCCCTCTGGATAATTCTCTATAACAACTTTAAGCGGATGGAGTACCGCCATAGCGCGGGGGGCGTTCTTATCCAGATCCTCCCGAATACAGGCCTCCAGCATCCCCATCTCTACCGAGTTGTCAGATTTGGTAACCCCAATACGCTCACAAAACTGGCGGATCGATCCGGGGGTATAACCGCGGCGGCGCAGCCCAGCGATAGTTGGCATACGGGGATCATCCCAACCGCTTACATGTCCCTCATCCACCAGTTGGGTCAACTTGCGCTTGCTCATAATGGTGTACTGCAAATTGAGCCGGGAGAACTCTATCTGCTGTGGATGACAGGCGATGCTGATATTATCCAGAATCCAGTCGTAGAGCGGCCGGTGATCCTCAAACTCCAAGGTGCAGAGAGAGTGGGTGATCCCCTCGATGGCATCAGATATAGGGTGGGTAAAATCATACATAGGGTAGAGACACCACTCACTACCGGTTTGATGATGCACCACTCCATGGCGAATACGATATAGGGTTGGATCACGCATGTTTATATTGGCTGCTGCCATGTCGATCTTGGCACGCAACACCCGTTCACCATCGGCAAACTCTCCTGCCCGCATGCGCTGAAAAAGATCCAGGTTCTCCTCTATGGAGCGGCTGCGATAGGGGCTCTCCCGACCAGCTTCGGTCAGGGTGCCACGATACTCTCTGGTCTCCTCTGCACTTAGATCGCAAACATAGGCCAGCCCCTTCTCTATCAACTCTACGGCAAAGCTGTAGAGCTGCTCAAAATAGTCAGAAGAGTAGTAGAGACGATCCTCCCAGTCAAACCCAAGCCAGCGGACATCCTCAATAATTGAGTTCACATATTCGGCCCGCTCTTTATGCGGATTAGTATCATCAAAACGGAGATTACAGAGCCCTCCTGCATAGTCATCGGCAATCCCAAAATTGAGACAGATCGACTTGGCATGGCCAATATGGAGGTAGCCGTTAGGCTCTGGGGGGAAACGGGTATGCACCCGCCCACCATTTTTCTGCTCACTCAGATCCGCATCGATGATCTGGCGGATAAAGTTGGTCACTACGGCTCTCTCTGGTTCATTCATTAAGCACTCTCTTCCCGTTTGCGAATAACCTCCAGCGCCTGGTCTATCCGGCGCAGGGTGGCATCTCTACCCACTAAATATAGCGTATCATCGATCCCCGGGGAGGCAGCACGCCCTACCACTGCCACCCGCAATGGCTGCGCCACCTTGCCCATATTGAGATCGAGCTGTTCCGAGACATCTATAACCAGTTGGTGCAGTGCCTCAGGGGTCCACTCCTCCAACTCTACCAATGCCTGTCGCACCACCTCTAGCGGTTTGCGTGCCACCGGACGCAGATGTTTCTTCGCCGCCTTCTCCTCATATTCAGCAAAATCCTGGTAACAGAAGGCGCTGATCTCAGCCATCTCAACCAGAGTTCTAGCCCGCTCTTGCTGCGCCCGCACTACATCCACCAGCTCTGGCCCAGTAGTCGGATCGATCCCCAACCTACCCATATGCGGACTTAGTAGATGGGCGATACGAGATGGGTTGGAGGCCTTGATATAGTGCTGGTTAAGCCAGAGCAGCTTCTCACTGTTGAAGGCAGATGCCGACCTGTTTACCTGATCAATATCAAACAGCTCGATCATCTCATCCAGAGAGAACACCTCCTGATCACCATGTGACCAACCGAGACGCACCAGATAGTTGAGCAGCGCCTCCGGCAGAAAACCATCCTCACGATACTGCATGACACTGACTGCACCGTGACGTTTAGATAGCCTGGAACCATCATCCCCAAGGATCATCGGCAGATGAGAGTATTTTGGCGGCTCCACACCCAGTGCGCGCAGGATATTGATCTGCCGTGGGGTATTATTAAGATGATCATCACCCCGAATAACGTGGTCGATCTCCATATCCATATCATCCACCACCACTGTCAGATTATAGGTGGGTGAGCCATCACTACGCTGGATAATCAGATCATCCAGCTCTCTGTTATCAAACGCCACACTACCCCGCACCTGATCATTTACCACCACCACCCCATCTTGCGGATTACGAAAACGGATAACATGCGGCTCTGTAGGATCGATACTCTCACCTCGACAGCGGCCATCATAGCGCGGCTTCATCTTATTCTGCATCGCCTCCTCACGCAGCCTGTCCAGACGCTCTTTCGAGCAGCTACAGCGGTAGGCCAACCCTTTCTCCAGTAGTTCTGCGATAACCTCTGAATAGCGCTCAAAGCGATCAGTCTGAAAGAATGGCCCCTCGTCATACTCCAAACCTAGCCAGGTCATCCCCTCTAAAATGGCATTAACCGACTCTTTAGTAGAGCGCTCCAGATCAGTATCCTCGACCCGCAACACAAAACGGCCACCATGCTTACGTGCATAGAGCCAAGAGAAGAGCGCGGTACGGGCACCACCGACATGCAGATAACCGGTCGGGCTAGGGGCAAAACGGGTACGAATAGTCATAGATTGTGGCTAGTCTTAGGTAAAAAAATCCATTCTACCAGACCCGTTGTGAATTTCCCCTAAATTGACGCTGCCACCATGCACCCGTAAAATATCGTCTTGCACACAACCTCGGGCGGTTAGCTCAGCGGGAGAGCACTGCCTTCACACGGCAGGGGTCACTGGTTCGATCCCAGTACCGCCCACCAATAACCATATGATGTTGCTAAGTTTGGAAAAATTAAAAACTTTATACTGCAGATGTGTTTCCCAGCTCAAACACAGAGTACAGTAGAAAATTAACTCCATAGTATTTGAACGCTCCTATTGCGATATTGTCTCTTGTTTAAAGTATCCGTTAAATTGGAGGAGGTTCAGACTAACTTGATTTAAGCAGCCTGGGTAACACTACCTCTTGCTTGATAACCACCAAAGATAAATTTAACCAGTAAGGCACAATTCACACCGTGCCACGACCCACATAACACTCTATATCTTCTTGTTATTGCTTATGTTATTCTGAAAACTAACAGATTATGGATAAGCACAGCCTTAGGAGGCATCCACCATGAAGCATCTATTTATCACTGTTCTGCTTATTCTCTCTGCCCTACCAGCTGCGGCAGAGGTGCAAAATATCGACAATGCAGAGCTACAACAACTGCTGGCACAGGGAGTACCGATTATTGATATCCGTCGCCCTGAGGAGTGGCAAGAGACTGGTATCGTACCCGGTAGTCACATGCTCACCTTCTTCGATAAAGAGGGGCGCTACAATCTAAATGCGTGGAGAGAGCAGCTACATAAGGTAGCCACCATGGATGACCCTTTTATATTGATCTGTCGCACCGGCAGTCGTACCGGTGTTATCACCGGCTTTCTAGATAGAAAGCTGAACTACAGCAAAGTCTACAATGTGACCGACGGGATCAGCGAGTGGATTGAAAAGGGCAACAAAACCGTCAAACCGTAATCTTCCAACAGCGGTGGATCTTGGGGTTACGGGCAAAATCCTGCGGTAGTGTAGTTCGACTTATATCTTCTATATTCAGACCATCCAACGCCTCTTGGTCGAGCCTGAAACTGCGCAGATTAATAGAAAATATCAGTGCCCCATCAGGCTCTAGCATACTGGCGGCGCCCTTAATCAGCTCCACATGATCACGCTGCACATCGAACACTCCATCCATCCGTTTAGAGCTAGAGAAGCTCGGTGGATCGAGAAAAATAAGACCATACTGTCTGCCCCCACCACCACGTTCTAACCACTCGACACAGTCAACCCGTACAAACTGGTGCTCTGGTCCCTGGATACCATTCAGCTGCATATTACGCTTGGCCCAGTCGAGATAGGTGTTAGACATGTCGATAGTAGTGGTAGCTATAGCGCCGCCCTTGGCTGCATACACCGAGGCAACTCCGGTATAGGCAAACAGGTTAAGAAACCGCTTGCCGGTAGACATCTCTGCCAGCATGGAGCGAGTAGTACGGTGATCTAAAAACAGTCCAGTATCCAGATAGTCCTCAAAATTGACCCAGAACAGATGGCCACCTTCACTTACCTGATGGAAGTGTCTGCTACTAGCCAACTTCTGGTACTGGGCGCTCCCCTTCTGCTGTTCACGCACTTTAAAGAAGAGCTGCTCTTCATCTATCTCCAGCACCTCAAGAATCA
>CBFDBF010000037.1:0-9417 GCA_965602975.1 uncultured Gammaproteobacteria bacterium
AGGATTAACTATTAGGTTAGTGGAGCACTGATTAATACCGCTTTTGTAATGTTGGCGCAGACCCGCTATAAGTTATAGATGGGATTTGATCAGAGCTTCCTTAATAGTATCGCAATCATATATCTAATCTTCGGAGAGTATTAATGCATGATAATAAGGACGTACAGCAGATACACCGTTTTCAGTTCACCGGTAACGGCACAGAGTATTTCAAGATATGGATTGTAAATATCCTGCTCTCTATTGTGACATTGGGGATCTACTCTGCTTGGGCGAAGGTGAGAACCAAGCGCTATTTCTACGGTAACACCCTGTTTGATGGGGTCCCATTTGAATACCATGCTACCCCCATGATGATTCTAAAGGGACGTGTGATCGCGGTTCTGTTTTTTATTATATACAATGTTATCAGCTCCTTTAATGTGCAGGCTGGTTTGGCTTTTGCAGCACTGCTGCTGCTGGTAGTTCCATGGATTATGTGGCGCTCCTTTATTTTTAATGCTCGTATGAGTAGCTACCGTAATGTACGTTTTGGGTTTATTGGTACACTAAAAACAGCTTATGCCTATATTCTCCTGTATCCGCTGCTCCCGGTTTTGGCTGCTGTCTTGTTATGGGTCGTTATCTCTTTTACTGGAGTAGAGAAGTCAGTAGTACCGTTTTTTGTCGGCATGCTTGGCTTCTATCTGATGTTTCCATGGGTACAGAGCCTTATTGCCGGGTATTTTATTAATGGTTCCAGATATGGGCAGGGCATGTTTAAAGCAGATGTATCGGCAAGGCGATATTATGTTACCTATTTGCGACTATTGGGTGTGATGCTTATATCAATGATATTGGTTGGCCTGGTAGCACTGTTTATAGTGAAGTTTTTTGGATTAGAGGCCACCATGGAGACCGATTCTCAATCTGTGATTGTTATGGTTATGATCCCCATGTATGCGTTAATGTTGATTGTTGGTATCTTCTCCAAAGCCTTCGTTATGAGCTCTATCCGTAATTATGTCTACTCAAAAACCTCACTGGATGGTGTGTTGCGGCTTAGATCCAGGTTGGGTACAGGCAGGCTGTTTAATATCTTTTTTACCAACTTTTTAATGCTGCTGTTCACCCTTGGTCTGGCCTATCCATGGGCTGTTGTGCGGTTGAATCGGTATATTGCTGACTCCACTGATGCCGCAGTCAGGGGCGATCTGGCGCAGTACACAACTACTCAGCAGAAGCAGCAATCGGCATTTGGTGAGGAGTTGGGAGAGGCGTTTGATGTCGATATGGATCTCGGATTTTAAATCATCAGAAATATAGATGGACATGCATACTGATCCTGTAACGGTTATCGAAGGCCATTGGAATCCGCCGAATAGTGCGGCCCGCTCCAAGGCTAAGTTGCGGCTACATAGCGCTACCTTTCGTCTGGAGATTGAGTCGGGTGATATGCGGGACGGCTCGGTGGGAGAGCTCGCTTTTAGTGATCGTGTGGGTAATATCCATCGCCACATATCTCTGCCTGATGGCTCGCTGTTTATAACTGAGGATAATGATGCTGTAGATGCCATGCTGGCCAATAGTGGGCATGGTGCTGCACGCATGATGGGTATTCATCGGCTGGAGTCACGCGCACCCTGGATTATAACAGCACTGGTGGCGACGCTGCTTATTGGTGGCAGCTTTATCCTCTGGGGTGTGCCTTGGCTATCTACATATTTAGCGGCATCAATGCCCCCTTCGGTAAATCGCTCTCTCGGTAGTGGCACCCTGGAGAGCATGGATGGATTGGTGCTGGAGCCGAGTGAATTATCACTACAACAGCAGCAGGAGATCAAAACCAGATTCCAGCGATTGGTATCAGGGATTGGCCATCCTGATTACACTTTTACCCTGCATTTCAGACAGATGGATGAGATACCTAACGCCTTTGCCCTGCCATCTGGAGATATAGTTATTACCGATGCCTTGATCAAGCTGGCAGATGTTCCAGAAGAGGTTGACTCGGTACTGCTACATGAAATGGGCCATGTGATCCACCGCCATGGTCTACAACAGGTGATCTACTCAACTGCTAATACAGTTATGATCTCTATGCTGCTGGGTGATGCGACGGCTGTTGCTGATCTGGCTGTAGCGCTTCCTACCTTTATGTTGAACAGTAGTTACTCGAGAAAGCATGAGACCGAGGCAGATACATTCTCTTTTGAGGCTATGTTGCAGGCGGGTATAGACCCTCAAAATTTTGCTAATATCATGGCTAAGATGACTCTGGATGAGCCTCAGTCATCGGATGAAAATGGTGGCAAATTAGAGCGAAAAGGTGGAGGTGAGCATGCGGGAGTGGTAGTTGGCTGGATCTCTAGCCATCCAGCTTCCGGGGATCGTATCCAGCGTGCACGAGAGTACTCGCGACGGTTTGCGCAGCAGAGAGTCGGGCCTCAACATCTCAATAGTGATTAATCTCAGAGGTGCTCTATAACGGCTTTAGCTCGGTAATGGCCCCCGCATTTTTCTGCTCCACATCTGCATAGCAGTCATACAGCGCCGCCTGCATAGCCTCTTCCAGTACCGGATGGTAGAAGGGCATCTGTAGCATCTCACCTACACGCATCTTCTGCTGTATAGACCAGGCTAGTAGGTGCGCCAGATTCTCAGCTCGGGCGCAGAACATCTCAGCCCCTAGCAGGTGGCCACTTATCTTGTCGGCATAGAGCCGTATGACACCGCGGTTTCTACCCATTATCAGGGCGCGTCCTACCGGCGCAAAATCGACCTTGCCGACAGCGGTGGTGGCGGGGTCCAGCTCTGACCAGCGTGCCCCGACGGAGGCGATATTGGGATCACAGAATACGATCCCCAGTGGTGTCTTGCGCTGGAACGGTTCGGCACTCTGTTGGCAGGCATTGTGGCCAGCTATGCGCCCCTCATCTCCCGCCTCATGTAGTAGTTGCCGCTCACCGTTGACATCACCGGCGATAAAGATGTGGGAGTCACCACACTGCATAGTGTTGGGGTTGAATAGTGGAATCCCACGTTCATCTAACTCCAGCCCGCTGTTCTCCAGTACCAGCTTTTGCAGATTAGGTCTGCGCCCAAGGCTGGCTAGTACCCGATCTACCACTGCCGTCTGCTCTCCAGCGGAGACGCGTAGCTGCTCACCCTCGCGAGAGATCTCGGCTGCCGCTCCCAGATGGAGTGGTAGCTCTCGACCAATGACCTTGATTGCTACTTGCGCAACCTCCGGATCACTGATTCCAGCTATGGTGTCGAGGATATCGAAGCCGGTCAGATCCACCCCTAAACGGGCGAGAGATTGACCTAGCTCCAGGCCGATGGCACCGAGCCCAATGACGGCCAGTGACTGCGGCAACTCCTCTAGCTCAAAGATATCATCGGTGGTGATTATGCTGTCACCTAGCTCCTTCCATTCTGCTGGAACTATAGGGGTGGAGCCGGTGGCGATGATGATTTTGTCGGCTCGTATTCGCTGCCCATCCACCTCTAATATATGCGGCTCGATAAAGCGGGCATAGCCAGAGATGAATCTCTCTTCTGGCATTTTATCGGTACTGTTGGAGCGAACCCGTTCGACAAAGGTGTCGCGTAGATCCTGTACATGCTCCAGTGTTTCGGCAGTATCCAGAGTGAGCCTCTCTTGCCCCTCCACTCCATAACGCTCCAGTATGGCTAGGCGGTGGTAATCCTCCGCCGCCTGTATTAGTGCCTTAGATGGCATGCAGCCGACCCGTGCACAGGTGGTTCCAGTCTGGCCGCCGTTGATCAGGACAAAACTTTTACCGGCTGAACGCACTTGACCTAAGGCGTATAGCCCAGCGCTGCCAGATCCTAGAATAGCTACATCGACTCTTCGCTCTTGCATCTTTAACTCCTCTGTTCGGAACTTCCGCGTAGGCATAAATTCATACTATTTATCTTGCTGTCCTGTTAACTCCACTGATAGTGGGGACTACCACCATACCTCCCCCACCAATGGGGGAGGCCAGGAGGGGGAGTCTAAAAAAACAGTAGCATAATAATTATTCTACTCCCCACCCTAACCCTCGGCACTTGCTCCTGCATTGCTCTAGCGCCTATTTCCTTATAGGCGTCTCCACCAGTGGGGAGGGAGCCATCCTCCGTTCGTCACTCCCGCGCAGGTGGGAATCTATCTATTTTTACTGTAGGTCGGACTTTTGTCCGACAGTGTTGCTGTAATCGGACATTTTGGTTGGGCTGGAACCCGACCCACTTTTTATACTACTAGGTTAGGAGAGCAGCATCAGGTGATAACAGTCGGCTCACTCCGGCCGGTACGATGCTGGATCTCTCCCAGCTCCTCAGCGATGGCCACTAGGGGCGCCAGTACCTCATCGGTTGCCTTATTATGCTTATCTGGGTCTGGTTCAAACCGCTCTAGATAGAGGCGCAGCGTAGCGCCGGTAGTGCCGGTACCAGAGAGGCGAAAGATGATTCGTGAGCTGTCGCTAAAGATGATGCGAATCCCCTGATTGAGGGCGACACTGCCATCTATGGGGTCGGTGTAACAGAAGTTGTCGGCATGCTCTATGGTGAACTCGCCAAACTCTCTGCCTGGTAGTTTAGAGAGACTATCTTGTAGATGCTGCATCAGACCATTAGCCGCCTTAGTGGTGACCCCCTCATAGTCGTGGCGGCTGTAATAGTTACGGCCAAATTGCTGCCAGTGTGCCCGTACGATCTCCCCTACTGACTGCTGTTTTATTGCCAACAGGTTGAGCCAGAAGAGTACAGCCCAGATACCATCTTTCTCGCGGATATGGTTGGAGCCGCTGCCAAAGCTCTCTTCACCACAGATAGCGATGCGGCCGGCATTGAGCAGGTTATCAAAGAATTTCCAGCCGGTCGGGGTCTCATGACACTCGATTCCGAGATATGCGGCGACTCGGTCAGCCGCCTGACTGGTGGGCATGGAGCGGGCAACACCGGGAATGCCGTTATGGTAGCCGGGAATAAGCTCGGCATTGGCCGCCATTATAGCGACGCTGTCGCTAGGGGTGACAAA
This sequence comes from uncultured Gammaproteobacteria bacterium, assembly GCA_965602975.1. Classification (GTDB taxonomy): domain Bacteria; phylum Pseudomonadota; class Gammaproteobacteria; order Chromatiales; family Chromatiaceae; genus CBFDBF01. The sequence goes on from CBFDBF010000037.1 coordinate 5,030, forward strand.
GAAGTTGCTGCCGAGGATCATGTTGCGATCTCCATCGCCATCGGAGGCGGCGGCAAAATCTATCGGATCTACCCCTTGAGTCAGCTCTACTATTTCGTGGGCATGAGCCAGGTTAGGATCTGGGTGGCCACCACCAAAGTCCTCTAGTGGGGTTCCGTTGATTACACTGCCCGGTTCAGCTCCTAGCATCTGTTCTAAGATATGTTTGGCATAGGGGCCAGTTATGGCGTGCATTGCATCAAAGCGCATATGGAAGCCACCGGAGTTGAACAGGCGGCGAATAGCGGCAAAATCGAACAGCCTTGATAGCAGTTCGGTATAGTCGGTGACCGGATCGATGATCTTGACTTCCATAGTGCCAAGTGTGGTTGTACCGAGTTGGTCTATATCTATATCTGGCAGCTCTAGCAGTAGATATTGGTCGATCTCTTTGGTGCGTTGGAATATCGCCTCGGTGGTGGACTCATCTGCTGGGCCACCGCTGGCCAGGTTGAACTTGATCCCAAAGTCACCATCCGGTCCGCCGGGGTTGTGGCTGGCGGAGAGGATGATACCGCCCTGAGTATTATATTTACGGATTATACAGGAGACGGCTGGGGTGGAGAGCAATCCGCCCCCTCCCAGAATAACCCTGGAGACACCATTGGCTGCAGCCATGCGGAGAATGGTCTGAATGGCGTTGCGGTTGTAGTAGCGGCCATCTCCTCCAAGTACCAGAGTACCGCCCTGTAGCGCAGGCTGGCTGTCGAATATGGATTGAACGAAATTTTCCAGATAGTGTGGCTGTTGGAATGTGACAACCTGTTTGCGTAGCCCGGAAGTTCCGGGGCGCTGATCGCTGAATGGCACAGTGGTTATCTGTTGGATATTCATTTCTGTTGATTCCATGGCTACTGCAGCTCGAGGGTCTTTAAATAATACCTGAGTTCAGGGGTTGAAATCTGCTCTGTTGGACATATCTTATGCGATTATTCCATCTTACAGGATTCTGGAGGCAGAGATAGCTATGTCAGTTGCAAACCACAAAGAGACACTGGAGTTTCAGGCTGAGGTTAGTCAGGTACTGAATCTGGTAATACGTTCACTCTACAGCAACAAGGATATCTTCCTGCGAGAGCTGGTATCAAATGCATCGGATGCAGCCGAGAAACTTCGGTTTGAGGCGCTCTCTGATGATGCCCTGTATGAGGGCGATACAGATCTACAGATCAGGGTATCGTTGGACAAAGAGCGACGCACGGTAACTATCTCGGACAACGGTATCGGCATGAACCGCCAAGAGGTGAGTGATATCATCGGTACTATTGCTAGCTCCGGCACCCGTAAATTTTTGGAGTCGATGAGTGGTGAGCAGACCCAAGACAGCCAGCTAATCGGCCAGTTTGGGGTCGGTTTCTACTCCGCCTTTATCGTTGCCGACAAGGTGACCATGGAGACCCGCAGGGCGGGTCTCGGCGCGGAACATGGGGTGCGCTGGGAGTCTAGTGGTGAGGGTGATTACACCATTGAAACCATCGAGAAGAGTGATCGTGGTACTGCTATTACCCTCCATCTGAATGAAGATGAGAGTGAATTCCTGGAGGGCTTTCGTCTGCGCTCTATCATCAGTAAATTCTCCGATCATATTGCCATCCCCATCGAAATGCTGGAGGAGCTGTATGGAGAGGATGCGGATAAAAAGGAGCCGGAGTGGGAGCAGGTCAATCGTGGTACAGCACTCTGGATGCGGAATAAATCGGATATCAAGGATGAGGAGTACACCGAATTCTATAAACATATCGGCCATGACTTTGAGGAGCCGTTGGCGCATGCACATAACCGGGTAGAGGGGACCAACGAGTATACTTCGCTGCTCTTTATCCCTGGTCGTGCCCCGTTTGATCTATGGGAGCAGGAGTCTAAACATGGGGTGAAGCTCTATGTGCGCCGAGTGTTCATCATGGATGAGGCGGATAAGTTAATGCCGCGTTACCTTCGCTTTGTGAAGGGTGTGGTGGACTCAGATGATCTGCCGCTTAACGTCTCGCGTGAGATTTTGCAGCATGACAATAAGATTGATGCCATCCGTAGTGCCAATGTGAAGCGGATATTGAGTCTGCTGGAGAAGATGGCGAAGAGTGACCAAGAGAAGTACCAGAAATTCTGGAATGAGTTTGGTAAGGCGATGAAGGAGGGGCCCGCAGAAGATAGTGCCAACCGCGAGAAAGTGGCTGCACTGCTGCGCTTTGCTACTACTAAGTCTGAGGGCGAAGAGCAGACGGTATCGCTGGATGAGTATATTGAGCGGATGCAGGAGAAGCAGGAGAAGATCTACTACATAACTGCCGACACTTATGCTGCGGCTAAACATAGTCCGCACCTGGAGGTCTTTGAACAGAAGGGGGTTGAGGTGCTGCTGCTTACCGACCGAGTGGATGAGTGGTTGGTATCACATCTACACGAATACAAGGATAAGCATATCCAGTCAGTGGCTAAGGGGCAGCTTGACCTTGGTGAGCTGGAGGAGAAGGAGTCAAAAGAGGAGCAGGAGAAGGTAGCGGAGGAGCACAAGGGTCTGATTGAGCGTATCCAGAGTGCTTTGGGCGAGGCGGTAACCGAGGTACGGGTTAGTAACCGGCTCACCAATTCACCCGCATGTTTAGTGGTTGGCGATCATGACATGAGTGCCAATCTACAGCGCATGTTGGAGCAGATGGGACAGAACGCCCCTGCATCCAAGCCTATCTTGGAGGTCAATCCAGGGCATCCACTGGTGGAGCGGATGGACCGAGAGCCGGATGAAGATCTATTTGTTGACCTGGCCAAGATTCTGTTTGATCAGGCCCTTCTGGCAGAGGGTGGGCAGCTGCAAGATCCAGCATCTTTCGTGCAACGGCTGAACAGACTGATGCTTAGTTAGTAGTCAGAGGATATAGGTGTTAACTCTTGCTCCCACTCTCCTGCGCGGGAGCAAGGTGAAAATAGCAGCATATTTGTACGCTTTCGCGGTCTCTCTGGTTTTGATGTGGGTCTGGTTCTAACCCGACAGCACTGTTTGGTACAGCACTATTATCGGACCAAAGTCCGGTCTACAGGTTTTTTTGATGACTGGCCACTTGATTTACATCAATAGTGTAGGCTAAGCTACGGATTCTAAAGCATAAGTCTAGTGCTGTTGTGTTCAAATCCACCTTAGAGGTAGATCTGACTTTGGCTACCGAAGATAAAATCAACCTGCTGGAGCTAGATCGGGCAGGTATGGAGTCCCTGTTTAACCAGTGGGGGCATAAGGCTTTTCATGCCCGCCAGGTTCTAAAGTGGATCCACAAGCATGGCATAACCGACTTTGCCGAGATGAGCGATCTGGGTAAAAAGCTACGGGCAGAGTTGGAGGTGGTGGCTGAGGTGCGCCCGCCTAAAATTGTTTTGGAGCAGCCCTCTGCCGATGGCACCCGCAAGTGGTTGCTGCAGTTAGAGTGTGGTAATCGTATCGAAACAGTCTATATCCCCGATGGCACTCGTGGCACCCTTTGTGTCTCTTCCCAAGTGGGGTGTGCCCTCGACTGTAGTTTTTGTTCGACTGCTAGACAGGGGTTCAATCGTAATCTATCGGTAGCAGAGATCATCGGGCAGCTCTGGGTGGTGCAGCGTGAATTGGAGGCTAAACCTACCAATGTTGTATTGATGGGTATGGGGGAGCCATTGGCTAATCTAGATGCAGTGATACCGGCAATTGATCTTATGCAGGATGATCTGGCTTACGGCCTATCACATCACAGAGTGACAGTGAGCACGGCTGGTATCGTTCCCGCTCTGCGTGAATTGAGAGAGCATAGCAGCGTTAGTTTAGCTGTCTCTCTGCATGCGGCAAATAATGAGTTGCGCGACCAGTTGGTGCCGATAAATCAAAAATACCCACTCGAGGAGTTGATTCCAGCCTGTCGCGATTTCATAAAAGGGGACAAACGGCGTAAGATCACCTGGGAGTATGTGATGTTGGACGGTGTCAACGATAGTGACCGGCACGCTAAAGAGCTTATCCGGCTGCTGGAGGGGACCCCCTCCAAGGTCAATTTGATTCCATTTAACCCTTTTTCTGGATCGGGTTACAGTAGTTCGACTCCAGAGCGGATAGAGGCATTTCGGCAGCGTTTGAAGAGGTCTGGGCTGATTGCTATTACCCGCAAGACCAGGGGCGAGGATATAGATGCCGCCTGTGGGCAGTTGGTGGGGAAAGTGGAGGATAGAACCAGGCGGCAGGCAGGTCTCTTGGATCGTAGAGTAGTAGGAGGTATGTAGTGGTAAGTAGAGAGATGACAAAACCGAGCTTAGTGTCGTTATTGTTTGCCCTTGTGTTTGCGCTATCAGCGTGCCAACAGGGTGGGGTTAAGGATGATCCTGGTGGTCTT
>CBFDBF010000038.1:0-9161 GCA_965602975.1 uncultured Gammaproteobacteria bacterium
AACCCGTGCTAACATCGGGACATTTTTATGGTAGCCATTCGCCGACTACGGACTATAGATCATTATGATTAAGCAGCGCACTCTTAAAAATGTTATTCGTGCCACCGGCGTGGGGCTGCATACTGGTGAGAAGATCTACCTTACTCTGCGGCCAGCAGCGGCCGATACCGGGATCATCTTTCGACGGGTGGATCTGGATGAGCCGGTAGATATTAGGGCCTGTCCTAAGAATGTTAGTGATACCAATCTCTCTACTACGTTGGAGCATGAAGGGATAAAAATATCTACGGTTGAACATCTGCTCTCCGCCTTTGCGGGGTTGGGGGTCGATAATGCCTATGTGGATGTTAGCGCCCCAGAGGTGCCGATTATGGATGGGAGTGCCGGCCCGTTTGTCTTTCTGATTCAGTCGGCTGGGGTAGAGGAGCAGAATGTAGCGAAAAAGTTTATTCGGATAAAACGTAAGGTAGAGGTGAAGGATGGGGATAAAATGGCATCATTTACTCCGTTCGATGGCTTTAAGGTCTCTTTCTCTATAGATTTTGATCACCCCGCTTTTGATGGTCGCACCAGCTCTGCAACAGTTGACTTCTCCTCCATATCATTTGTGAAAGAGGTTAGCCGGGCGCGTACCTTCGGTTTTCTGCGTGATATAGAGCTGCTGCGTGAGCGGCAGTTGGCGTTAGGTGGCAGTATGGATAATGCCATTGTAGTAGATGAGTATCGGGTGTTGAATGAGGACGGCCTGCGTTACGAAGATGAGTTTGTAAAACATAAAATTCTGGATGCGATCGGGGATCTTTATCTATTAGGGCATAGTCTGATTGGCGCTTTTAGTGGATGTAAATCTGGACATGCACTGAATAACAGGCTTCTACGGGCGCTTATGGCGGATGAGAGTGCTTGGGAAGAGGTTACATTCGAAGAGGGAGATAGTGTTCCAATCTCCTACGTGAAGCCGATTCCTATAGCGTAAGGAGATAGACTATTTGTTCTTGTTTTCAGTAGTGATACGGATTGATATTTTGTTTACTATCACACCCTGTTTTTGTAGATGACGGCTCAGATTACGGGAGAAGTAGCGTAGACGACTGGCCCAGGCCGAAGAGTCTGCATATAGAATAAGCAGCTGGTCGTGCAGGATAGCGGCACAGCAGTGCTGGTTTAGGGGTTCAGGAAGTAGGTTTTTAACTGTTTTTAGCATGGTCTCATGTGCCTTGGAGTCGGCGATGAGTGAGGCAAGTTTACTGTCTGTCAGCAAAAATTTGTTAATAATGTGAAGCTTATCAGCCATAATTTGGAGAATTTTGTTTTAAATAGTGTTGTTCCGTCTATTATATAGATATATATGAAGATACTACTACTCTCTGGACAGTCGCATAAAACCGGTATATTTTCCATCTCGCCATGGTTGCTGGTCGGTCTGCTATTGCTGCTGTTGGTTGGAACCAGCTGGCTTGGTTACCGGTTAGGGCATGAGGAGGCTCAGCTGGCCTATGGGGTTAACGGTGGGGCGGAGCCGGATAGCGGTTTTGCCATGCTGCTTAGCTCGCAGCGGCAGGAGTGGAGTGAGTCCAGGCAGGAGAGTCGAGATAATATGGACGCCCTGGCACTGCAGATGGGTGAGATGCAGTCGCGGTTACTGCGTTTGGATGCCTTGGGTGAACGCCTTACCAAACTCGGCAAGTTGGACAAGGAGGAGTTCAATTTTGAGGAGCTACCACCACGAGGTGGTTTGAGTGGTTACGAGTATGAACAGTCGATGGATCGTGAGGAGATGGCACGGGAGATAGATATACTGTCTCGTACTATAGAAGATCGTGAGATGAAGTTGAGTCTGATCGAAGATTTCATTATGAATCGCAAACTGCAACGAGAGACACACCCCTCTGGTTATCCGGTCAAAAAAGGTTGGGTATCCTCCCGCTACGGCTATCGTAAGGATCCCATTAATGGGCGTAAGAGTTTCCACCGTGGGGTCGATATTCCTGGCAAGCGGGGTGCTGATATAGTAGCTGTGGCCTCAGGTATTGTTGGTTTTTCCGGGACGCGTGGAGGCTTTGGTAACACCCTTGAGATCCGTCATAGCGACGGTTTTGTAACCCGCTATGCCCATAATCAGGCCAATCTTGCTCAAGTTGGTGATGTGGTTGGAAAGGGGCAGGTGATTGCATTTGTCGGCTCCAGTGGTCGCTCTACCGGCCCGCATCTCCATTTTGAGGTGATCCATAACGGTAAAACTGTAAATCCAGCAGCCTACCTCTACTCTACCGATTGACTGGGGTTTCCTTAATAGTTTTTCCCAAGTAACCACTGCTTGTAGAGCTGTTTTGCGGTATCATTCCCTCCCTTTACCTATAAGTTCACGGAACTGGCATTCATGTTCAATAAAATAGCAAAGAAAATCTTTGGTAGTCGCAATGATCGGCTGGTAAAGCAGATGTCACGTGTGGTGGTCAAGATCAATGATCTAGAGCCTCAAAACCAGGCACTGAGTGATGTTGAGCTCAAGGGCATGACCGCCATTTTTAGGGATAGGTTGGCTGCTGGTGAGAGTCTGGATGATCTGCTGGTTGAGGTGTTTGCTGTAGTGCGGGAGGCTGGAGTGCGTTCCGTCGAAATGCGCCACTTTGATGTACAGATGATTGGTGGCATGGTGCTCAATCAGGGCAAGATTGCCGAGATGCGCACCGGTGAGGGTAAAACACTGGTAGCGACTCTAGCGGCCTATCTTAATGCGCTGCCGGGCAAGGGAGTGCATGTTGTTACTGTGAATGACTATCTGGCACGACGTGATGCTGCCTGGATGGGCAAGGTCTACCATTTTCTTGGTCTCAGTGTCGGTGTGGTGAACTCCTCCAGTGGGGCTGGGCCGGATGACTCATCTTTTCAGTATGATCCCGGTTATGATGGAAAATCTGGGGGCTATCTGCATATGCGCCCGGTTGGTCGGCGTGAGGCCTATAGCTGTGATATCACCTACGGCACCAACAATGAGTTTGGGTTTGATTATCTACGTGACAACATGGCATTTAGTGCAGATCAGCGTGCACAGCGGGAGAAGTTCTTCGCCATCGTTGATGAGGTCGACTCAATCCTGATTGATGAGGCACGTACCCCTCTGATCATCTCAGGTCCTACCGATGCCAGCTCTGATCTGTATGTGAAAATCGATGCCATCATCCCCCGCTTGACCAGGCAGGATCCAATCGAGGGAGAGGATGGAAAACCAGATTTTGGCCCCGGCGACTTCTCGGTGGATGAGAAGGCGAAGCAGGTCTTTTTGAGTGAAGAGGGGCATCAGCATGTAGAGGAGCTGCTGGAGGGGATCGGGCTGCTGGGTGAGGGCGAGAGCCTATATGATAGTGCCAATATCAGCTTGATGCACCATGTAAACTCAGCCCTACGTGCCCATGCTCTGTTTAAGAAAAATGTGGAGTACATCATCAAGGATGGCGGTATCGTTATTGTCGATGAGTTTACCGGTCGCACCATGCCGGGGCGTCGCTGGTCAGAGGGGTTGCACCAAGCGGTAGAGGCGAAAGAGGGGCTGAGCATTAAAGCGGAGAATCAGACGCTCGCCTCGATCACTTTTCAGAACTACTTCCGTCTCTATGACAAACTATCCGGGATGACCGGAACGGCGGATACAGAGGCGTTTGAATTTCAGCAGATCTATGGTCTGGAGGTGGTCGTTATTCCCACCAACCAGGATATGGTGCGTGATGACAAAGGAGATCTTATCTACCGCACCGCAGGTGAAAAATACAATGCCATTATTGAAGATATTCGCGACTGTGTGGAGCGGGGTCAACCGGCCTTGGTGGGTACAGCATCGATTGAGACATCGGAGCTGATCGCTGGTCTGCTGCATACGCATAAGATTGAGCACAATGTATTGAATGCGAAGCAGCATGAGCGCGAGGCGGGGATTATTGCCGATGCGGGTCGTCCTGGCGCTATCACTATAGCCACCAATATGGCTGGTCGTGGTACCGATATCGTACTGGGTGGTAATCCAGAAGTGGAGATTACCGATTTGGGAGAGAATCCAGATCCAGCCGCGGTTAGCAAGATCAAAGAGGAGTGGAAGCTGCGGCATCAACAGGTATTAGATGCCGGTGGACTGCATGTGCTGGGTACTGAACGGCATGAGTCGCGGCGGATAGACAACCAGCTGCGTGGTCGTTCTGGACGACAAGGTGATCCTGGTTCATCCCGATTCTTTCTCTCTCTGGAAGATAGTCTGATGCGTATCTTTGCATCCGAGCGGGTGAGCACCATTATGCAGAAGCTCGGGATGGAGGAGGGCGAGGCGATCGAGCACCCATGGGTGAGCAAGGCGATCGAGAATGCCCAGCGCAAGGTTGAGGGACGCAACTTCGATATCCGTAAACAGCTACTGGAGTACGATGATGTGGCGAATGATCAGCGCAAGGTGGTTTACCAGCAGCGCGATGATCTTATGGATGTGGAAGATATCTCCGACTCCATCCAACGGCTGCGTGGTGATGTGGTAAGTGAGTTGACAGATGGCTATATTCCGCCCCAGAGCCTGGAGGAGCAGTGGGATGTAGCAGGTTTAAGTGCAGCGCTAGAGCAGGAGTTTAACGTACAGTACCCGCTACAGCAGTGGTTAGATAAGGATGACACTCTGCATGAGGAGTCGCTGCGTCAGCGTATCTTGCAGCAGCTAGAGGATGAGTACCAACAGAAAGAGTCACTATCTGGAAGCAGTGAGCTTAGGGTCTACGAAAAGGCGGTGATGCTCTCGGTTCTGGATAGCCACTGGAAGGAGCATCTGGCGGCGATGGACTATCTGCGGCAGGGGATTCATCTGCGCGGTTATGCCCAGAAAAACCCTAAGCAGGAGTATAAGCGGGAGGCGTTTGAGATGTTCGCCAATATGTTGGACAGCATCAAACGTGAAGTGGTTTCTGATCTAACTAAGGTGCAGGTTCGCTCCGAGAGTATGGATATGCCACAGCATGCACCGATACCAGATAACATGGAGTTTAAGCATGAGGAGTTTCAAGGCTTTAACGAGGATGAGCAGGATGATGGCGGTGAAAAGGACGCAGACTCTGGCTCAGAGCATACACCGTTTGTCCGTTCAGGCCGCAAAGTAGGGCGGAATGAGCCATGTCCCTGTGGTTCGGGCAAGAAGTATAAGCAGTGTCACGGGAAGGTTCAGTAACCGAGAACATGGCAACAATAGTTGACAGAGATGTTCTACCGGTTGCAGGTGTCCGTCTCGGTACAGCGACGGCGGGGATTAAACAGGTAGAGCGTGATGATCTGGTGCTGGTAGAGCTGGCTGCGGGATCAGTTGCAGTGGGGGTGTTCACCCGTAACGCCTTCTCTGCTGCCCCGGTAGAGGTTGCCAAGGCGCATCTACAGCAGGAGACCCCGCGTTTTTTTCTGATCAATTCTGGCAACGCCAATGCCGGTAGCGGTGAGCTGGGGATAGATGCAGCCAACCGTTGTTGTCAAGCTGTGGCACAGATAGCTGGATGTAGCACCGCGCAGGTTCTGCCGTTTTCTACCGGGGTTATCGGTGAGCCGTTACCGGTAGAGCGCATAACAGATGCCATTCCCGCCGCATTAAATAGCCTCTGTGCAGATGGTTGGGCGGCGGCGGCTCGTGCCATTATGACCACCGATACGCGGTCAAAACTCGCCTCTCGTCAAATCGAGCTTGGCGGCTCCAGTGTAACGGTGACCGGCATAGCCAAGGGATCGGGTATGATCTGCCCTAACATGGCCACCATGCTCGCCTATGTGGCGACCGATGCGGCTCTGGAGTCAGATCTGTTGCAGCACGCTTTAGATAGTGCTGTCGCCTCCTCTTTTAACTCTATCAGTGTCGATGGCGACACCTCTACCAATGATGCCTGTATGCTGGTAGCCACCGGCAGATCTGAAGCAGCACCAATCACAGATGCAGAGAGCAGCGAGTTTCAGCTTATTAGCGATGCCATCGAAGAGGTCTGCCAGGATCTGGCTCGCGCTATCATTCTGGATGGTGAAGGTGCGACCAAGCTGGTAACTATAGAGGTGACAGCCGCCACCTCACTCGAAGAGGCGCGCCGGGTGGCCTACACCGTTGCCCACTCCCCTCTGGTCAAGACAGCCCTGTTTGCCTCTGATCCAAATTGGGGGCGCATTTTGGCGGCAGTTGGTCGCTCTGGAGTAGATGCACTTGATGTATCCAGAGTAGAGCTGTGGCTGGATGATGTCTGTATCGTGCGTGGTGGTGGAGTTGCCGCCGACTATACCGAAGCGGCTGGTGCTGCGGTTATGGCGCAGGATGAACTGACTATCCGAGTGGTCTTGGGGCGGGGCAGAGTCGACACCCGCATTTTGACCTGTGATCTATCGTATGACTATGTAAAGATCAACGCTGAGTATCGGACGTAATAGACTCTGTGACCAGCGTAGTTTTCAATAGCAGGGTTCTTTAACCTTAACCGCTACCCTCGGCTAATCGCCCCTTTACCTACACCTTCAAATATCCGCACTTTGAAGCTGGAGTCGGGATGCTTTTGGCGCAGTAAGTTGGCCAGGTGGCAGGCCAGGGTCTCTACTGTAGATTCGCCCTCGATCAGGTAACAGCTCTGCGCAGGAAGTTCCAGCTCAAATCGTCCCTCGCTACTGCTGTAGCCAAATCTGTAGTAAGAGATTCCATGCTGTTTAAACCGCGCTAATAGATCGCTGGAGCTGCCTATATAGATGTCATGCCAGCGCTCTGCCCAGGCGGCCTCTAATGCGGGTTCGCGTTGGCCATCTCGTTCTATTTCGACGCTGGAGCGGTGGCCGTGGGCGATCCGTTGACAGTTGCCGCTGTGCTGTTTTAGCCCATGGCTGTAGCGGAATGCTGGATAGGGTGTGGTCTCGTGGAATAGTTTAATCTGTAGAGAGGAGATATTGGTCGCCATCTCCTGCTGTAGGAGGGTAGTTATGGCTAGCCCTAAGGTGTCAGCATCGACTCTAGCAGCATCTATTGTGGCGATAGCGGTCTCTGGGGAGCAGTGCTTGATGGTCAGGCCAGATGCCAGTTTGAAGGTTACTGTGGTTCTGCTCTGGTCGCTATCCACCTGTAGCCCAGGATCTCTGGTTGGCAGCAGTAGTTTGTGGTCAAAGTGCTGGTCTATGCTCTGTTTTATCCACCGCTTGACCTCACTAAAGTCGAGCACCATACCCTGCTGGTCAAGCTCTCCCTCTAGCTCAACATCCACTATCCAGCTCTCACCCACTAGACCGCACTCCCAGTCGAGACAGGAGGCATCAATGGTGGTTAGTCTATTTACAAATAGGGTGGTCATCGGCTGAAGATGATACTACAGATCTGCGTTATAATAGACGATTAACTGTACCGCCCACTGTGTAGTGGGCATCTATTCGGGAGATAGTTCGCATGTCAGAGTCCAGTGTAAACAAAGTGGTACTGGCCTATTCGGGTGGTTTGGACACCTCTATCATCCTCAAGTGGTTGCGTGAGGAGTACGATTGTGAGGTGGTGACCTTTACCGCCGATATCGGTCAGGGTGAAGAGCTGGAGCCGGCACGACTCAAGGCTGAGGCGATGGGGGTCAAGGAGAGCTATATCGAGGATCTGCGAGAGGAGTTTGTCCGGGATTATGTCTTCCCCATGTTTCGTGCCAATGCCATCTATGAGGGGGAGTATCTGCTCGGCACCTCTATCGCGAGGCCACTTATCGCCAAGCGTCTGGTAGAGATTGCCAACGAGACCGGTGCCGATGCGATCTCTCACGGGGCGACCGGCAAGGGTAACGATCAAGTGCGGTTTGAGCTTGGAGCCTATGCGCTGAAGCCGGATGTCACCATTATTGCCCCTTGGCGCGAGTGGGATCTGCTCTCGCGGGAGAAGCTTATGCAGTATGCGGAGGAGCACAATATCCCGGTAGATTTTGCCCAGAGGGGGAAGAAGTCACCCTATTCGATGGACGCCAATCTGCTGCATATCTCCTATGAGGGGGATATTCTGGAAGATCCATGGGCCGAACCAGAAGATGATATGTGGCGCTGGACGCTCTCTCCAGAGCAGGCGCCAGACCGAGCCACCTATATAGAATTGAGCTTTGAGCAGGGCGATATTGTCGCTATAGATGGCGAACAACTTAGTCCTGCCACCATTTTGGAGACGCTGAATAGGGTCGGTGGAGAGAACGGTATCGGTCGTGATGACATCGTAGAGAATCGCTATGTGGGGATGAAGTCCCGTGGCTGTTACGAGACCCCGGGCGGTACCATTATGCTCAAAGCGCATCGTGCGATGGAGTCTCTTACTCTGGATCGTGAGGCGGCCCATCTAAAGGATGAACTGATGCCACGCTACGCCGAGGTGGTCTACAACGGCTACTGGTGGAGCCCGGAGCGAGAGATGCTACAGGCTGCAATCGACCAGACTCAGCTGGTGGTAAACGGAGTGGTGCGGCTAAAACTCTACAAGGGCAACGTCTCTGTGGTGGGGCGCAAGTCTGAGAGTAACAGCCTGTTCGATGAGTCCATCGCCACCTTTGAGGATGATGCTGGTGCCTATGATCAGAAGGATGCCGCCGGTTTTATCAAACTTAACGCCTTGCGTCTGCGGGTAGCGGCCAAGTTGCAGGGTGGTGGCAAGTAGGGGTTTGATAGAGCGCCCCATAATTGCAGTCAGTAGCTGCCTGCTCGGTGAGCCGGTACGTTATGATGGAAGAGGCAGGCGCAGTAGTGTTATTTGTGACATCTTGGCAGCCGAGTTTAGGCTGCTGCCGCTCTGCCCCGAGGTTGGTGCCGGCCTCGGGGTACCGCGTCCTCCGGTGCAGTTGGTAAACTCCATGGGCGGTCTACGGGCAGTGGGGAGGGACGATGCTTCACTGGATGTAACGGTAGCCCTGGAGAAATTCGCGTGCCAGCAGCTGCCTGAGTTGCACTCTATCGCCGGGTTTATCGGTAAATCTCGCTCCCCCAGTTGTGGTCTGGAGACAACCCCTCTGTTTGATCTCACCGGTAGCCACTATGCTGATGGTTCCGGTATTTTTCTGCGGTTGTTGCGGCAGCGCTATCCGCGGTTGCCGCTGGAGGATGAGCTTGGTATTGCCGATCCGTTGCGGCGGGCCGCCTTTATCCAGCAGGTGTTGGCCTACTAGCTATGTAAA
>CBFDBF010000039.1:0-9075 GCA_965602975.1 uncultured Gammaproteobacteria bacterium
CTCACCCCTCCGGCCAGTACCAGCCGAGAATAACTGCTAGCACGCACCGCCTGACGACACTTGATCAGCAGAGTCTCTACCACCGCATCCTCAAAGGCGCGGGCTATATCGGCCCTGGTCTGCTCATCTTCACCATCCGCTGGCAACTCCCGCTGTATGGTATTAAGAGCGGAGGTCTTCAGGCCGCTAAAACTGAAATCGAGACCGGGACGATCGGTCATAGGGCGAGGAAAATGAAATCTATCAGGATCGCCCTGTTCTGCCAGACGCGCCAGCTCTGGCCCACCTGGATAGGGCAGCCCGAGCAGCTTGGCAGTCTTGTCAAAGGCCTCACCGGCGGCATCATCCAGCGAATCACCCAGCAGACTATAACGCCCAACTCCCTCCACCTCTACCAGCTGGGTGTGCCCCCCAGAGACCAACAGCGCGATAAACGGGAACTCTGGCCCACCCTCCTCCAGCATCGGGGCCAACAGATGCCCCTCCATATGGTGTACTGCCAAGGCAGGCACTCCCCAGGCCCAGGCCAGACTACGCCCGATGGCACTCCCCACCAGCAGCGCACCCGCCAGCCCAGGGCCAGAGGTGTAGGCGACACCATCTATCTCGGCCGCCTCTATCCCGGCACTATCCAGGCACTCCTGAATAAGCGGCAGAACCTTGCGCACATGATCCCTCGAGGCCAGCTCCGGCACCACACCGCCAAACTCGGCATGCAGGGCAACCTGACTATAGAGTTTATGCGCCAACAATCCCCGTTCACCACCAAATATGGCAATCCCGGTCTCATCACATGAGGTCTCAATCCCTAAAACCAGCGATATATCTTTTGCAAAGTTATTCATCTATCAGTAAAATCTCCGCTCTTGAGCATTTTGTAACTTTTAACTTGAGGTAATCAATGCCTAACGTACGTATTAAAGAGAACGAGCCGTTTGAGATCGCCATGCGCCGATTTAAACGCTCCTGTGAGAAAGCTGGCGTCCTTGCCGAGGTTCGTCGCCGTGAATTTTACGAGAAACCTACCGCCGAACGGAAGCGTAAAGCTGCTGCTGCGGTCAAACGCAATGCCAAAAAAGTGCAGCGTGAGGGTCGTCGCTTCGAACGTCAGTACTAAATCCATCCAGCCCCCGTTAAGGAACAGATCCTACCACCAATGATGCAAGCGCGTATTCAAGAAGATATGAAGGCCGCCATGAAAGGTGGTGACAGACGCCGATTGGGGGTGATTCGACTCCTTAGGGCGGCGATCAAACAGCGTGAAGTGGATGAGCGGATAGAGCTGAATGACGAGCAGATCCTGGCCATTCTGGATAAAATGGTGAAGCAGCGGCGTGACTCAATCACCCAGTATGAGCTGGCCAAACGCAGTGATCTGGTCGAGCAGGAGCAGTATGAAGTTGAGATCCTGCAGGATTATCTACCGGCGGCACTAAGCCAAGAGGAGATAAGCGCCATGATTGCCACCGCGATCACCACAACCGGTGCCGCATCTATGCGAGACATGGGTAAGGTAATGGGAGAGCTGAAGCCCAAGCTACAGGGAAGAGCTGATATTGGTGCTGTTAGTGCGCTAGTTAAAGAGAGTCTCAACGACTGATATCCCCACCTACTCCCCAGAGGCTCGACTGATGCCATGGCAGGTAGAATCCCCGCACAATTTATCGATGAACTGCTCAACCGAGTCGATATTGTCGACCTGATAGATAGCCGTGTATCCCTAAAAAAGGGTGGCAAGGACTACCAGGCATGCTGCCCTTTTCACGACGAAAAGAGCCCCTCCTTCACCGTCAGTCGAGACAAACAGTTCTACCACTGCTTCGGCTGCGGAGCACACGGCTCGGCCATCGGCTTCTTGATGGAGTACGACAACATGGATTTTATCGAAGCAATAGAGGAGCTAGCTCAGCGCGAGGGGCTGGAGATACCACACGAAGAGAACAGCTTCAAAGCCCCCGACCACCGCCCCCTCTACACCACTATGGAGCAGGTATCCAGCTTCTATCAACAGCAACTGCGCCACCATCCGCAGGCCAAAAGTGCGGTGGAGTACCTGCAGCAGCGTGGCCTTAGTGGCGAGATAGCCGCCACCTTCGGGATCGGCTTCGCCCCCGCTGGATGGGACAACCTAATCAAACAGATGGGGCGAGATAGCACTGAGTTAGAGCAACTCCGCGCCACCGGCATGATCTCGGAGCCAGATAGTAAGTGCTATGACCGTTTTCGTGAGCGGATCATGTTCCCGATCCGCAACTATCGTGGCCGGGTGATCGCCTTTGGTGGCAGGATAATAGGCAGCGGAGAGCCAAAATACCTCAACTCACCAGAGACCAAAATCTTCCATAAAGGGAGAGAGCTATATGGTCTATATGAGGCGCGCAAGGCGATCAAAAAACTAGAGCGCTTGCTGGTAGTGGAGGGCTATATGGACGTGGTAGCACTGGCCCAGTTTGGCATCCGTTACAGCGTAGCCACCCTCGGCACAGCGACCACTACAGAGCATCTACAGCAGCTATTTCGTACCACTGCAGAGGTAATATTCTGTTTTGATGGCGATCGCGCTGGACGTAAGGCGGGCTGGAAGGCCCTCACCACTGCCCTGCCACTGATGCAGGATGGACGGGAGATGCGTTTTCTCTTCCTCCCGGATGGGGAGGACCCAGATAGCATGATCAGAAAAGAGGGGCTGGAGCCGTTCACCGAGCGTATAAAGCAGGCCACTCCACTCTCCAGCTATCTCATTGACCATCTCACCTCACAGGTAGATATGGAGACCCCAGCAGGACAGGCCAAGCTATCAGAGCTATCCAAACCACTACTATCACAGCTGCCAGAAGGGGTATTTCGGGAACTTATGCAGAAAAAACTGAGCGCTCTGGTTGGAGTTAAACTATCCTTAGATATTAGTAGCCCGCGGCCACAACGCAGGGTTGTGCCAAAACGGCGTGGAGATAGGCAGACCGTGACCCCGCTACGTCAGGCAATCACCCTGCTAATACAGCATCCGGAGCTGGCACTACTGCAAAAGCTACCATCCGGCTGGCGCAGACTGGAGTCTACCGGTAGCAAATTGTTGGTTGAGCTGCTTGAATTAATAGAGAATCGGCCTACTCTTACCTCTATCCAACTAGTGGAAAGGTGGCGTGAACGGGATGAACATAGCCACCTCAACAGATTGGTCACTACTGATCTACAGATCCCGGCAGAGGGGATAGAGGCGGAGTTTCGCGGGACACTGTCACGACTTGAAGAGCAGCTACGAGAGGATGAACTGGAGCAGCTATTGACCAAAGCGGAAACTGAGGGGCTAAACCCCATCGAAAAACAGCAGTTGACCAAGCTGCTCTCGGGGCAGCCTGAATAGAAGTAGTACTGGAGCAAGGCTCTAAATAGTGCTATATTTAATCGCTTCACGTTTGTGTTTTTTACTTATATATTGCGGCACCTAGAATATGGATCAAAAACAGCAACAGTCTCAACTAAAGCAGCTGATCTCTAAGGGTAAGGAGAAGGGATTCCTGACCTATGCGGAGGTCAACGATCACCTGCCCGACAGTGTTGTGGCAGCAGATCAAATCGAAGAGATTATCCGCATGATCAATGAGATGGGGATCTCGGTACTCGAGTCAGCTCCTGATGCTGATGAGAGCACTCTCTCTGAGGCCGCGGCCTCAACCGATGAAGATAGCGCTGAGGCTGCCGCTGCTGCACTGGCCAGTGTTGATACCGAATTTGGCCGCACCACCGACCCAGTGCGTATGTATATGCGTGAGATGGGAACCGTAGAACTGCTAACCAGAGAGGGTGAGCTCAAGATCGCCAAGCGCATCGAATCAGGACTCAATCTGGTTCTAGCCGCACTCTCCACCTATCCTGACACCATCGCCAGAATTGTCGAGATGATGGACAAGGTGAATACCGAAGATATGCGTCTCAATGATGTAATCAATGGCTTCGTAGACCCCAATGCACCAGATGAGATCGTCCCCCCTCCTCCGCACAACGCAGCTAATAAAGAGAAAGATGAAGAGGAGAGTAACCGCGGACCTGACCCAGTAGAAGCCAAGAAAAAGGCCAACAAACTGAAGAAGCGGTTTAAACTTCTGCTAAACAGCATGGAGCGCAACGGTAACAGCGATGCCAAGACCCTCAAGGCGGCAGAGCGGGTCACAGAGACCTTTATGGAGTTTAAACTGCTACCAGTAGTATTCATCTCTCTGGTCAAGAACATGCAACAGACCATGGCAATGATTCGTACTCAGGAGCGAGATGTCATGGATCTCTGCGTGCAGATAGCAGGCATGCCTCGCAAGAGTTTTATCACCACATTTCCAGAGAATGAGACCAATCTCGACTGGATTCAAAACCAGATAACAGAGGGCAAATCATACGCTGACAGCCTTAGCAAAGTGGCGCATGATGTACAGCGCTCACAGAAAAAACTGCTGGCCATAGAGAGTAATAGCGGTCTCTCTATCAAAGAGATCAAAGAGATCAACCGCAAGATATCGATTGGTGAGGCCAAGGCGCGTCGCGCCAAAAAGGATATGGTAGAAGCCAACCTAAGACTGGTTATATCTATCGCCAAAAAATACACCAACCGCGGTCTGCAATTCCTCGATCTTATCCAGGAGGGAAATATCGGTCTGATGAAGGCAGTAGACAAATTTGAGTATCGGCGTGGCTACAAATTCTCAACCTATGCCACCTGGTGGATTCGGCAGGCCATAACCCGCTCTATCGCAGATCAGGCACGCACTATCCGTATTCCGGTCCATATGATAGAGACCATCAATAAACTCAACCGCATCTCCCGCCAGATGGTACAGGAGATGGGGCGTGAAGCGACCCCAGAGGAGCTGGCAGAGCGAATGGATATGCCAGAAGACAAGGTACGCAAAGTCCTCAAAATTGCCAAAGAACCAATCTCCATGGAGACCCCCATAGGTGACGATGAAGACTCACACCTAGGTGACTTTATAGAGGATTCTGGGGTGGTATCACCAATAGATGCCGCAACTGGAGAGGGGCTGTGCGAATCGACTCAGAACATGCTGGCCGGACTCACCTCACGTGAAGCCAAAGTACTGCGCATGCGCTTTGGGATCGACATGAATACCGACCACACACTGGAAGAGGTGGGCAAACAGTTTGATGTCACCCGTGAGCGTATACGACAGATTGAAGCTAAGGCGCTGCGTAAGCTACGCCACCCTTCGCGCTCGGAAAAACTACACAGCTTTCTCGACAACAAGTAGCAACAGATATAAAAACCTGCATCCTCTATTTGATTTAGGATGATATAGCCTACGTCAACATTTCGAACAACCAGCCATGGAAAAATGAGCCGGAACCAGCTAACATAAACGACTCAATTTGCATTAACACCATTTCGGGCCCTTAGCTCAGTTGGTTAGAGCAGGGGACTCATAATCCCTTGGTCGAAGGTTCGAGTCCTTCAGGGCCCACCAATCTCTTCTCTATATACTACAATTAGGTTCTATAAAAGCTCTTAAAACAGGGATGACTAATGCATTAGGTTATTCAGCATCTAAAGATCTCGGTCAAATGGCCGCTACAGCTAACTAGAGCAGCCACCTATAATGCAAAACAGGGACATGCCAAATCGGCAACCATGATACCCACAAACACTACGCCATTTAGACTCTACAACCTGACTGTGATACTCCTATGGAGCCTGTTTCTAGCTAGTATCGCCGCTCTAGGCAGGTGGTACAGTACGGAACATATCTGGCCACTGCTGCTACTATGGCTATTCGGATCTATCTGTATTACTGCTGCATACCGATACCTATACAACCAAAATAGAGTCAAAGCAGAGGCAATTAAACGTCATAGTGCCATCATGGATGCGTCCCTGGATGCCATAATCACTATCGATAGTAACGGGATAGTCCGAGACATCAATCCAGCCACCGAAATAACCTTTGGCTACAGCCGATCCCAGATGATTGGTGCAGATATGGCTGAACTGATCATCCCGCATGACCTGCGAGCACAACACCACGCCGGACTAAAACGGCACTTAGATACCGGTGAATCCAGAATCATGGGGTCTCGTATAGAGATAACTGCACTACATGCAGATGGGCACACCTTCCCTATCGAACTCACCATCACCCGCCTCAATATTGCAGGTGAGGCAATTTTTACCGCTCACCTACGAGACCTAACAGAGACTAAAAAACTAAAGGAGAGCATCGATCACCATAAGACCCATGATAGCCTCACCGACCTGATCAACCGCACTACCTTTGAACACAATCTAGGCAAGCTACTCCAAAAGAGCACTGCGTCCAGCCACCACTGCCTGCTCTATATGGATCTGGATCAATTTCACATCATAAATGAGAGTAGCAGCCACGCCATGGGCGATGAGATGCTGTGCCAAATCGGCCAACTACTGCTAACAAACAAACGTGAAGAGGATGTACTGGCACGCCTTGGTAGTGATGAGTTTGCCCTGCTACTTGAATCCCGTGAGATATTCAATGGAGTTGAGGTAGCTAACAAGATGATTGAGCTGGTCAAAAAATATCGCTTGCCATATGAGGGGCACTCACTACAGACCACATTAAGTGTCGGTATATTTCCGATTGATGATGACGATACTGAACATACACAGCTGCTCTCACTGGCCGAATCAGCATGTGAAATGGCTAAAGAGAATGGGCGCGGCCGACTCTACATATACGACCAAAATGATCTAAACATATTGCAACACAGAGTCGATATAGATTGGATTCACAGAATTCAATCTGCCTTGGATAGTGGACGTTTTGTACTCTATCGACAAACTATGCACCCCCTTGCCAATGATATCCAAACCGATAAAGCCTTTTTTGAAATACTGCTACGCATGCAGGATACAGAGGGCAACATTATATCCCCACACCAGTTTATCGCAGCAGCAGAACGCTACAATCTAATGCCCTCCATAGATAAATGGGTAATCGAAAACACCTTTAACTGGCTTTCCAAACAGGACAATCTGACCGATACCATAAAGCTCTGCAGCATAAATCTATCCGCCCTATCCATAAATGATCCACTGTTTGCTCAATTTATTAGGCGGCAACTGAAAAAATATAGTATTCCACCAAACATAATCTGCTTTGAGATAACCGAAACCGCAGCTATAACCAATATGGCCAAAGCAACTCAATTCTTGCAGAGCCTGCATGAGGCGGGGTGCCTGTTTGCTCTAGATGACTTCGGCACTGGTAGCGCCTCTTATGCCTACCTAAAAGCTTTACCGGTAGACTACCTGAAGATTGATGGCTCCTTCATCCAGGATATCACCACCAATAAAATCAATTACACCATGGTAAAATCGATCAATGAGATAGGTAAAGTCATGGGGAAATTGACTATCGCCGAGCATGTAGAAGACGTCTCAACCATAGAGATTCTACAGCAGATTGGACTTGACTATGCACAGGGCTACATCTTCTCGCTACCACAACGTATAGATGACAAATAGTCAAACAACATACTAACGCGATATAGAGCTGAATAAATCAGCCGACAGAACTCCTCAAACACCTCTGGCAGACAGTAATATATGTGATATCTTTACACCCTCCAATGTAATACAAAGTTAGAACAGGCGTGTCCCCCTACGCTCTCTATTGTCGTGCTCACACCCCAAGAGATACAAGGTAACAGCATCTACTTCGCCAAAAACCCTGATCATTTACAACCATTAAGCCAACCTACTCACTCTAATATCTATGCTGCTGAAGGCGGTCTAAAGATCGCAAACCACCACCCAAAATACAAATAGAAACGCCACGCTTAACTACAAGACACGACTTGCCGCTCATAACCCACCCATAGACACATCTTTTGAAGCGATGAAGATGGTAGTCTGCAGCAATGCGCTCATACACTACGGTATAGCAGGCTAAAAGAGCATGTATTTAGACTATTTTTTGCTAACCTCTGTACTGGGGGCATACTCTTACTCATGGTCATAATGAACCAATCTCTACAGATAATCTGATTTACCGTAAAATAGCTGAATCCTAAACCTAACGAGCAGCGTATATACATAGAGATACAGGAGCAAACACAAAGCCCCCAAGAGGAGCGTACAATGAAAACAGTAGCGTGGAGCACACTATTAATTATATCATCAATACTATTCGGCTACGGTAACTTAATGGCAGAAAACATGAACAAAAACAACGAGGTACACAAAGATCTATCAGTAGCCACTTTTGCTGGTGGCTGTTTTTGGTGTGTAGAATCAGGTTTTGAAAAAATACCTGGGGTCAAAGAGGTGGTCTCAGGTTACAGTGGTGGCAGCCTGGATAACCCTGGGTACCAGCAGGTATCCGCAGGTGGTACTGGCCATACCGAAGCTGTTCAGATTCACTATGACCCCAAAGTGGTCAGCTATGCCGGACTGCTACAGGCCCTATGGAGAATCTCCGACCCTACCGATACCGAAGGACAGTTTGTAGATCGTGGTACCCAGTACCGCCCCGCCATTTTCTACCATAATGCTGAGCAACATAGAATCGCCACAGCCTCGCGCAAGGCACTAGATGCTTCCAGTCGCTATGAGAAACCGGTAACTATAGAGATTGTCCCCTTTGAGAAGTTTTATCGGGCAGAGGAGTATCACCAGGACTATCATACTAAGAACCCGGTTCGATATAAGTTCTATACCTTTAACTCCGGACGCTATCAGTTCATCGATAAGATCTGGGGTGAAAAGCGCAATATTGATTACAGCAAGTTCAGCAATGACCAGCTAGATATAAGGGAGCAAGATAGCAGTTACCATAAGCCTGCGGATAGCGAGATTAAGCAGAGGCTGACGCAGCTACAGTACGATGTAACCCAGAAAGATGCTACCGAGAGACCGTTCGACAACCCATACTGGGATGAGAAGCGTGCTGGAATCTATGTCGATGTGGTGACCGGAGAGCCCCTGTTCTCCTCTGTGGATAAGTACAAATCAGGTACTGGCTGGCCCAGCTTCACCCGAACCATAGAGGATAATGCCGTAAACAGGTTTGTAATCAGTCAGTTCACGGATCATTC
>CBFDBF010000040.1:0-9056 GCA_965602975.1 uncultured Gammaproteobacteria bacterium
AACCCTCTCTCGCTCTATTTTCATATACCGTTCTGCGATACTGTCTGTTTCTACTGCGCCTGCAACAAGGTGGTTACTAAAGATCGCTCTAAGGCGGCTCCATATCTACAGCGGCTCTACAGAGAGATTGCCATGCAGGGTGAGCTGTTTGATCGCAATCGGCAGGTAGAGCAGCTGCATTGGGGCGGGGGGACACCCACCTTCCTAAGTCACACTGAGATGCGTGAGCTGATGCAGGTTACTCGGGACCATTTCAGTCTGGCTGATGATGAGCGTGGTGAGTACTCTATCGAGATAGATCCACGTGAGGCTAGTGCAGAGACTATCGCCATGCTGCGGCAGATCGGTTTTAACCGTATAAGTCTTGGGGTGCAGGATTTTGACCAGCGGGTACAGAAGGCGGTCAACCGGGTTCAGTCTGAAGAGCAGACTATGACCGTACTGCAGGCTGCCCGTGATAGTGGGTTTCGCTCTATCAGCATTGACCTTATCTATGGGCTATCCCTTCAGACGGTAGATAGTTTCCAACGTACCTTGGAGCGTATCATCGAAATAGGGCCGGATCGACTATCTATCTTTAACTATGCTCATCTGCCGCAACTATTTATGCCGCAGCGGCGGATTAATGAAGATGAACTGCCCTCGCCACAAGAGAAGCTCGATATTCTGAAGATGACAATTGAGATGCTCACCTCAGCCGGTTATCTGTTTATAGGTATGGACCACTTTGCCCGCCCCGATGATGAGCTGGCTTGTGCCCAGCGTGATGGTACTCTGTATCGTAATTTTCAGGGCTACTCCACCCATTCTAGCTGCGACTTGGTGGCGATGGGGGTTACCTCTATCGGTATGGTAGGGCCGACCTATAGTCAGAATGTGCGTACTATGGAGGAGTACTCTGAGCGTATAGATGCCGGTCAGTTGCCTGTATTTAGAGGAATTGAGCTAAACCTGGATGATCAGATTAGACGTGATGTCATTACCCGTCTGATCTGCCACTTTGCCTTGGACTATGCTGCGGTAGAGTCGCACTGGGATATTCGCTTTAGCGACTATTTTTCCGTTGAACTGGAGCGGCTGGCAGAGATGAGCGGCGATGGACTGCTAGAGCTAGATGAATCTGGTATCCGAGTGCAGCCGCGTGGCCGCCTGCTTATTCGTAATATATGTATGGTTTTTGATCGTTATCTTACGGCTAAACAGGAGCAGAAAAACTTCTCGCGGGTTATATAGATTCGTTATGCCAGGCTAAAGCTTTGACTATATCGGCCGATATCCATTTTGTATTGAGCAGATATAGAGAGTTATGTAGTGAAGCCGAATAAAATCCCTGTAACCATCAAAGATTATGAGCTAGAGATAGCTATGCGTGATGCGCTTGATGGTATGCTCGAACTCTCACTGGAGGCTGGGTTTAGACCCACTATTGCCGATTTTGAGATCTTGGAGATATCACCAGAGCTTCCACCTAAAGATGAGGTGGAGGGAGAGGTTCTAGATTTTCCATCTATGCCTCTAGCCTCAGTTTCTTAGATTTAGTACTGCAACCGCTCTGTAAGGTGTGGAGTGATGGCCTTGCAGATGGCGCCGTGTACCTTGATACCGCCAGCGATCAGGTTGCCACTCTCCAGGTGGCGGTCACCACCGCGGATGTCGCTAATGGAGCCACCAGCCTCCTGAATCATTAGTACTCCGGCAGCTATATCCCACTCTGACAGTCCAAGTTCCCAGAATCCATCCAGGCGTCCAGCGGCTACATATGCCAGATCGAGTGCGGCTGATCCTGGGCGACGCAGTCCGGCGGTCTCCTGGATCATCTCTCTAAACATACCCATGTAGGCATCTATGTGAGAGTGGTCACGGTAGGGGAAGCCGGTTCCTATTAGTGCGCCAGAGAGCCCTTTGCGGGAGCTAACACGCATACGTCGGTCGTTGAGCAGGGCGCCGGAGCCGCGGCTGGCAGTAAACAGTTCATCGCGTAGTGGATCGTAGATCACTCCATGCTCCAACACCCCCCTATGTTTTAGCGCGATAGAGATCGAGAATTGGGGGAAGCCGTGGAGATAGTTGGTAGTACCATCTAGTGGGTCTATTATCCACTGAAACTCATTGCCAGCAGAGTGGCCGCTCTCTTCAGCCAGGATCGCATGGTCGGGATAGGCCTTGCGCAGGGTCTCGATGATCGCCTGCTCTGCTGTCCGATCAACCTCGGAGACAAACTCATTGTGTCCCTTGGTGGTTATGGTGAGGGAGTCCAGGTGGTCGTGGTAGCGTAGCAGGACATTGCCAGCGTTGCGGGCGGCTCTTACCGCTATATTTATCATTGGATGCATGGGCGGCAAAGATACAGCAACCGCGATATAGTTAAAAGATATTTTCACTCTTGTTCCCACGTTTATGTGTGGGAACGAGGTAACAAGACAGCACTGTTTGCTGTCGCATCGTTGTCGGACTAAAGTCCGAGCTACAGGAAAAATCCACCACTATGTAGAAAGATCATGTACCCTCTACATCCATGCTACAGAACATCCGTATAGTCCTTATTGGTACCACCCATCCCGGCAATATCGGGGCGGTTGCCCGTGCTATGAAAAATATGTCACTGCAGCGGCTCTGTTTGGTGCAGCCGCACAGCTATCCCAGTGCCGAGGCCACTGCCAGGGCATCTGGCGCAGATGATCTGCTGGCTGCCGCTCAGGTCTGTTCATCTCTGGATGAGGCTCTACATGGCTGTCGTATGGTGTTTGGGGCAAGTGCCAGGCTACGCAGTGTGGAGTGGCCACAACTTAGCCCCAGAGAGTGTGCCGGTCGAGTGCTGCTGGAGGCGGCTCAGGGTGAGGTGGCGCTGATTTTTGGGCGGGAGCGATCTGGCCTGACCAATGATGAGCTTGATCGCTGTAACTATCTGGTCAATATACCGGCTAATCCAGAGTACAGCTCGCTTAACCTCTCCCAGGCAGTGCAGGTTCTCTCTTATGAGTTATATCTGGCATCACTGACCGAGCATAGGGTCGAGGGTGGACAGCGGGAGGTGGCAACTGCCGAGATGATGGAGGGGCTGTTTCAGCATCTTGGGCAGGCGATGGAGGAGACAGGCTTTAGCGACCCGCGGCAGTCAGATAAGCTGCACCGGCGGCTACGTAGGCTGTTTCTACGGGCGCGTCCAGATCGGGATGAGCTTAATATCCTGCGTGGTCTGCTCAGTGCCGCCCAGGGTAGAAAGTCCATGCGGCGTGATAGCGGATAAAACTACAAGGAGGCTCTGATTAAATCCATTTGTATGCTACTGGAGCCGGTGAATAAATCAGCGCCAGCATAATATTTTTCTGCCTATACCCCTGCTATTCCAACAAATAATGCAGTAGAATAGTAGGTCTTTACTCAACTATGGCGGCAGTAAAATGTTCTCAAGAGTGCGGGAAGATATCAGGTGTGCGCTAGAGCGTGATCCAGCGGCACGTAACAGCTTTGAGGTGCTAGTCACCTATCCTGGGGTTCACGCCCTGTTGGTTCACCGTATGGCACACCGGCTCTGGTCGGTTGGGCTGCTTCTGCTGGCCAGGATGATGGCCAATGCAGCTCGCCTGTTTACCGGTATAGAGATCCACCCGGCAGCTAAGATAGGGCGTAACTTCTTTATCGATCACGGTATGGGGGTGGTAGTTGGTGAGACGGCTATAATCGGGGATGAGTGCACCCTCTATCATGGTGTTACCTTGGGAGGGACTAGTTGGGAGCGGGGGAAGCGTCATCCAACACTTGCTGATGGTGTGGTGGTGGGAGCTGGAGCCAAGGTGCTTGGTCCAGTTGGGGTGGGTGCTGGTGCCCGTATCGGCTCCAATGCAGTAGTGCTAAAAGATGTACCTGCTGGGGCGACTGTAGTGGGGGTTCCAGGGCGGCTGATCACTGCAGAGAGTGTAACCGCAACATCTAAGAGAGCCGAAATTGCTGGCAAGATGGGGTTCGATGCTTACGGTACTACCCGTGATGCACCAGACCCTGTGGCTCACGCCATCAACTGCATGTTAGATCATATAAACGTTATGGACGGGCGGATGCAGTCGATGTGCGAGATCATCAACCAGATGGGTGGAGATGCATTAGAGGGTGATCTGCCCAGTATCGATGACTGTGAGATTACATCTACGGCTGAAGAGTTGGGCTTGAAAAGTGGTAGTGACGCCGGTAAATAATAGTTGACTAATTTACTTGGTAATGTAATATTAGATAATACGAATATGTTTTTGGAGGGTGTAGCTTGAGATTGACAACCAAAGGCCGTTATGCGGTTACTGCCATACTTGATCTAGCCCTACACCATGGTGGCGGGCCGACCACTCTGGCTGATATAGCCGAGCGGCAGGGTATATCGCTCTCCTATCTAGAGCAGCTATTCGCCCGTTTACGTAAATGTGACTTGGTGACCAGTGTACGTGGGCCGGGTGGTGGTTATAGCTTGGGGCATGAGCCTGAGGATATATCTATTGCTGAGGTTATTACGGCGGTTGATGAGGTTGTTGATGCCACTCAGTGTGGTGGTGACCACGACTGTCAAGGTGATCACGCCTGTCTTACCCACGACCTTTGGCATGATCTCAGTGCCAGAATTTACGGATATCTGGATGATATTAGTTTGAGTGACCTTATGTCGCAGCAGGTGGTACAGCGGATCGCTGAGCGTCAGGAGGGGTGTTGTAAAGATTTTATGGATACATCTGACGTTGAGGAGCGTAGTAGATGAAGTTACCTATCTATATGGACTATGCAGCCACCACTCCGGTTGATCCCAGGGTTGCCAAGGCGGTCTGTGACTGTTTGACCATAGAGGGTAATTTTGGCAATCCAGCATCGCGTTCCCACAAATATGGATGGGATGCGGACCAGGCAGTGGAGCAGGCGCGGCAGCATGTAGCTAACTTGATTGGGGCAGATCCCAAGGAGATTGTCTGGACCTCTGGCGCCACCGAGTCAGATAATCTGGCGATTAAAGGGGTAGCGCACTTTTACCATAAAAAAGGCAAGCATATAGTAACCTGCAAGACTGAACATAAGGCGGTTCTGGATAGCTGTCGTCAGTTGGAGCGTGAGGGGTACGAGATCACCTATATGGACCCTGAGCCGACCGGTCTGATCGATCTGGATAAGCTGGAGGCGGTGCTACGGGATGACACCATCCTGGTCTCAATCATGCATGTCAATAATGAGATTGGCGTGGTGCAGGATATCGCCGCTATTGGTGAGATCACCCGGTCACGTAAGATTCTGCTGCATGTGGATGCGGCACAGAGTGCAGGCAAGGTGTTGATCGATATGGAGAGTATGAAGGTCGATTTGCTCTCTCTCTCGGCGCACAAGATCTATGGCCCTAAGGGTATCGGTGCCCTCTATGTGCGGCGTAAGCCACGGGTAAGGCTGGAGGCGCAGATGCATGGTGGTGGACATGAGCGCGGGATGCGTTCCGGCACCTTGGCAACCCACCAGATCGTTGGTATGGGAGAGGCCTTCCGTATAGCCCAAGAGGAGATGGCGACTGAGAATGAGCGGATACGCAGCCTGCGGGATCGTCTCTGGGATGGAGTTAAAGATATGGAAGAGGTCTATCTGAATGGAGATATGGAACAGCGGATTGCCGGCAATCTAAATGTCAGTTTCAACTATGTAGAGGGTGAGTCATTGATCATGGCCTTTAAAGATATGGCCGTATCTTCAGGTTCTGCCTGTACCTCATCCAGCCTTGAGCCCAGTTATGTGCTGCGGGCGTTAGGTCGAGATGATGAGTTAGCACACAGCTCAATCCGTTTCACTATCGGGCGGTTTACTACTGTAGAGGAGATTGATCACATCATATCAAGGATCACCACTCAGGTGGATAGATTGCGTGAACTATCGCCACTGTGGGATATGTTCAAAGATGGTATAGATCTGAAGTCAATCCAGTGGGCAGCGCACTGAGTTAATAAGGTTAAATAACATATATTATCGGTACTAAAGCAGGAGGGATTGATATGTCATATGGCGAAAAAGTTCTGGATCACTACGAGAACCCTCGTAATGTGGGTAAGATGGATACGACTGATAGGGGTGTAGGCACCGGTATGGTTGGGGCCCCAGCTTGTGGCGATGTAATGCGGTTGCAGATAAAGGTTAATGACTCTGGTGTTATCGAGGATGCCAAATTTAAGACCTACGGTTGCGGTTCGGCTATCGCCTCTAGCAGCCTGTTAACTGAGTGGGTAAAGGGAAAAACCCTGGAAGAGGCGCAGCAGATTAAGAACACCGAGATTGCAGAGGAGTTAGCACTACCACCGGTAAAGGTACACTGCTCGGTGTTGGCTGAAGATGCCATCAAGGCGGCAGTTGAAGACTACACCTCAAAGCAGGAGTCTTAAGAGCGTGGCTATAACCTTAACAGTAGCGGCAGCAGAGCGGGTCAACAGTTTTCTCCAGAGTCGTGGCAAGGGGCTAGGTATTCGCTTGGCGGTGCAGACATCTGGCTGCTCCGGTATGGCCTACCAGTTGGAGTTTGTCGACCAGCAGGCTGATGATGATAAGGTTTTTGAAGACCGTGATGTCAAGGTTTTTATCGATCCCAAGAGTCTGGTATATCTGGATGGAACCGAAGTTGATTTTGCAAAAGAGGGGTTGAGTGAGGGTTTTGTTTTCAATAATCCCAATGCCAAAGGTGGTTGTGGTTGTGGTGAGAGTTTTTCTGTTTAGGTAAACTTTTAGTCAAATCGCTGTGACTACGCCGCAGGCCAGTACTCTAAAATTATCACCAACCGTCTACTATGCTCGATTTCTCACAAAACTATTTTCAATTATTGGGGATGCCGCAGAGCTACCGTATAGATCGGGAGCGGTTGGCTACCAGCTATCGTCAGCTGCAACAGCTGGTGCACCCAGACCGTTATGCTAGTAGTTCTGAGCAGGAGAGGCGGCTCTCTATGCAGGGATCGACTCACATAAACGAGGCCTTTGAGACACTGAAAGACCCCATTCTTCGGGGACAATACCTGTTGTTGTTACATGGTGTAGATAGATCAGAAGATCAGAAGAGCACCCAGGATGGTGCGTTTTTGATGGAGCAGATGGAGCTGCGTGAAGAGCTGTCTATGGCGCGAGAGCAGCCGGATCCATACCAGGTAATAGCCAGCATTATGGAGAGTGTCAATCGGCATATGGATCTTCTTATGGGGCAGCTTGAGTTGCAGTTTGAGCGGCCAGAGAGCAGACAGTTGGTAGCAGCTCAGGAGCTGCTCCGTAAGATGCAGTTTCTGCAGAAGCTTAATCACGCCGCCGAGCAGTTAGAGGCGGAACTGGATGAGGAGATCTGATGGCCCTATTACAGCTATCTGAGCCGGGAGAGGCGGCGGCACCGCACCAGCAGCGTTTAGCTGTCGGTATAGATCTTGGCACTACCAACTCACTGGTGGCGACAGTGCGTAGTGGGGTGGCAGAGACCCTGCCAGATGAGGAGGGTCGGCATATGCTCCCTTCGGTTGTCCGTTATATGGAGGATCAGAGCGTAGTTGGCCATGCTGCCCGCTCTGTGGCGATAGAGGATCCACTTAATACCATCAGTTCGGTCAAACGACTGTTGGGGCGCGGGCTGGATGATATCAATTCACTGGGTGATCGGCTGCCATACGATTTTCAGCAGGATGACAGGGCAGTTCCACGAATGCGCACCATAGCTGGTGATGTAACTCCTATAGAGGTATCAGCAGAGATCTTAAAGAGTCTAAACCGGCGTGCAGAGGAGACTTTGGGCGGCGCCATGACTGGGGTGGTGATTACCGTCCCTGCCTATTTTGATGATGCGCAGCGCCAAGCTACTAAGGATGCGGCTCGGCTGGCTGGACTGAATCTGCTGCGTCTGCTAAATGAGCCGACGGCGGCAGCGGTCGCCTATGGGTTGGATAGCGGATCAGAGGGGGTGCACGCCATATATGACCTGGGCGGTGGTACCTTCGATATCTCTATTCTACGACTGCATCGAGGTGTCTTTGAGGTGCTCTCTACCGGAGGTGACTCCGCCCTAGGGGGTGACGATATGGATCGTCTGGTTGCAGAGTGGATTATGCAGCAGGCGGGAATCGAAGATGGTGCAACTTACTCTATGCTACGGTATCTGCTCGACGCTGCCTGTGCAGCTAAGGAGGGGCTGACCGCAGCAGATGAGGTAGAGCTGCAACTTGATCTGGAGGATGGGGCGCAGTGGGAGGGGGGGATTAGTAGAGAGCAGTTCAATCGGCTGGTAGAGCCGCTGATCCGCAAGAGCCTGGCCCCGTGTCGGCGTGCCCTGCGGGATGCCGGAATCACTAAAGATGAGATCAAAGATGTGGTGATGGTGGGGGGCTCTACTCGGGTGCCGTTGGTACGCACTATGGTGGGAGAGTTTTTTGCTACAGAGCCTCTGGTAGATATGGATCCAGATAGAGTGGTAGCTATAGGGGCGGCGATTCAGGCCAATATTTTGGTGGGTAACAGGCCAGATTCGGAGATGCTGCTGCTGGATGTCAATCCACTCTCGCTCGGTATCGAGACTATGGGTGGGTTGGTGGAGAGCATAATTCCACGCAATACCACTATCCCAGTGGCTCGAGCACAGGAGTTTACTACCTTTAAAGATGGGCAGACCGCTATGGCGTTGCATGTCCTGCAGGGTGAACGGGATCTAGTAGCAGACTGTCGTTCACTAGCAAGGTTTGAGCTGCGTGATATTCCCCCGATGGTGGCTGGTGCCGCCCGTATTAAGGTGACATTTGCGGTAGATGCAGATGGTCTATTACAGGTAGAGGCGCAGGAGCAGGTGAGTGGAGTAAAGGCTAGCATTGAGGTTAAACCATCGTATGGTCTGGCTGATAGCGAGATAGAGGGTATGTTGCGTGACTCCATAGAGTATGCCCAGGATGACATGGAGGCGCGGCGACTACAGGAGCAGCGGGTGGAGGCGGATCGTGTGATCGCTGCCCTGGTGGCAGCACTGGAGTCGGATGGAGAGCAGCTACTAAGTGATGTAGAGCGAGCCAGTATCATAGAAGAGTTGGAGCAGT
>CBFDBF010000041.1:0-8946 GCA_965602975.1 uncultured Gammaproteobacteria bacterium
CGCTGAACCTCTGGTTTTACAGTATTACGATCACTACTTTCCATCACTGGCGCTGCTGACCGCTGCCCACAGCATGAATATAGAGCCGCAGGATATAAAGATACTGCCAGGTAGAGGGGTGCAGCTGGGGCGGCTGAATATACTGACCGATCAAGACTTGCAGATGAATACGCTCTTTTACAGTACGGCTGATGGAGAGCCTGCCTTTCCAGTGCACTCGTTTTATGCAGTGATTAGTGGCCAGATACCGATCTCAAGATTCAAGGATAAGATCGTATTGGTCGGCTCTAGTGCCACTGGTATTGGAACGGTACAGGTCACCCCTATATCGACGGTCACCCCACCGGTGGTGACCCTTGCCCACTCCATCTCTAGTATCTTGAGTGAGGATTTTTTTATCGAGCCAGATTGGGGGATCTGGGTACGGGCAGCTATTTTTATCCTGCTGGCCGCCTACATTATCTTTCTTATGCCACGTTTTAGAGCCGGGCCGGCGGCACTGGTGACTGTGCTATTGCTGCTTGCTCTCGGAGGTGCACATCTCTATATGATGGCCAATCATACCACTTGGTTGCAACTGGCAACTCCGGCTGCGATGCTCTTTTTTGGGCATATCTTGATTACCACCAAACGCTTTCTTATGACCGAGGAGAGCAAGCTACGGACTGAGGCAGACTCGGTCGAGAGCAACAAGATGTTGGCTCTACAGTTTCAGGGACAGGGTCAGTTGGATCTGGCAATGGAGAAGTTTCTACGCTGTCCGCTAGATAACTCTCTGATGGGGCTGCTCTATAATTTAGGGTTAGACTTTGAGCGCAAACGCCATTTCGCCAAGGCGCGGACGGTGTATGAGTATATGCTGGAATTTGATCCCGGCTATAAGGACATTAAAGAGCGTGTTAATAAGGCGCGAGACATGGAGTCAACGGTAGTGTTGGGGGGCGGCAGATCTGCTGGTGGCACCCTTATGCTTAATACCTCTGGGGTGGAGAAGCCTAAGTTGGGGCGGTATGAGGTAGAGTCTGAGCTAGGTAAAGGGGCGATGGGGGTGGTCTATCTGGGGCGTGATCCAAAGATAGGGCGCGAGGTTGCGATCAAGACGCTAGCTCTCTCCGCTGAGTTTGAGGGGCAGGAGCTGGACGATGCAAAACAGCGCTTTTTTCGAGAGGCTGAGAGTGCCGGGCGGCTTAACCATCCCAATATTGTGACTATCTATGATGCTGGTGAAGAGCACGATCTGGCCTATATTGCTATGGAGTTTCTGCAGGGCGATGATCTCACCCGTTACACCAGGCCGGATGCCCTGCTACCGGTGGTGACGGTACTAAAGATTCTGTTCTCTTCAGCCGCTGCCCTAAGTTATGCCCATCAGCACAACGTTATTCACCGTGATGTTAAACCTGCCAATGTTATGTATGACAAGGCTAAAGGTAAGGTAAAAGTGACCGATTTTGGGATCGCACGGATAACTGACTCCAGCCATACCAAGACTGGTGTGGTGTTGGGCACACCCGCATATATGTCACCAGAGCAGTTGGGTGGGCAGAAGGTGGATGGCCGCTCCGATCTATTCTCTCTAGGGGTGATGGGATATCTCCTGTTGACAGGAAAACCGCCGTTTTACTCCAGCTCTATGGCCACTCTTATGCACCAGATAGCCAACCAGTCACATATAGATATTCTGGATATGCGCCCCGATCTGCCACCGTGTATTGCACCTATTATCAATAGGGTGCTGGAGAAAGATCGTGAGCAGCGTTACCAGACTGGTAACGAGTTGGCGAAGGCGCTGCGTAGCTGTATTAAAATGGCTCTCTGATGCGGCAGCGTCTGCGCCGAGCTATTCAGATAGTGGGTGTGACCGATACTGGCCGCTGTCGTGAGCATAATGAGGATGCTATCAAATGGGATGAGGAGTTAGGAGTTATTACTCTAGCTGATGGCATGGGTGGGGCCAAGGCGGGAGAGGTCGCTAGTAGTATCGTTGCCGAAACCATGTTAACCGAGGTGCGCGAGGAGATAGGGCAGCTAGAGACTGGTCTGGAAGAGATAGTGTCTGGGCAGAGATATAGCTGTGGCAGCATGCTGTTGCAAAGAGCGCTGCTGAAAGCCAACAGGATTATTCTACGTATCACTGAACATCAGCCTCAGTACAGGGGTATGGGGACTACCAGTGTAACTCTGCTATTCTATGATAACAGGGTGGCAGTTTGTCATGTAGGGGACTCGCGGCTCTATATGCTGCGTGAGGGCGGTTTACAGCAGCTAACGGAAGACCATACGGTGATTCAGGAGTTGGTTAGACACGGCTTCTATACCTCGGAGCAGGCGCGTGAGTCGGCCAATAAAAATGTGGTTACCCGCGCTGTTGGTATCGCCGAGGAGCTGCAGGTAGACCTACAAGAGGAGTCTGTTATGCCGGGAGATGTTCTGTTGCTCTGTTCCGATGGCTTGACCGATATGGTGGATGATGTAGAGATCGAGAAACTACTACTGGAAGGTGAGGATCTGACACTTACCGCACAAAGTTTGGTGGATTTAGCCAATGAGGGTGGCGGTAAAGATAATATCTCTGTTGTTCTGGCGCGGATAGTTTCGGCTTATCCATCTGAGCGCAGTCTGGGGCAGAGGGTTTGGGACTGGTTTTTTTGAGAGGGTACCATGACGAAATTGATATTGATGCGGGATGGAGAGTCACAGATAGAGTATGAGTTGACGGCTCAAGAGACCATCATCGGGCGCACCCAAGAGTGTGATATTACCATTAGCGATGATGCTGTGAGCAGGCAACATATACGCGTCATCTGTATCTTGGGAGACTGTTTTATGGAGGATATGGGCAGTGTAAATGGAGTTATGCTGAATAGACGGTTGACCAAAAAATCCCCGTTGGCAGATGGTGATGTAATCAGTATAGGTCGACATGATCTAAAGTATGTGGTGGCATCAGAGGTTTCTGCTAATAAAGAGGACTATGATAAGACCCGTATCTTTCTGATGCAGCAGTTGGGCGACTCCAATAATAGCGAAGTTAGTGCAGAGAGCATGGATCTTGGTGCAGGTAGCGATGGAACTGAGGGCAGTACAGAGACAATAGAGAAGACAGCCAAGCCTACCTTAGCGTTAGAGCTAGAGCCAAAAGATGATGCGCGGACATATGCAGAGGCTCCAATGGGGCGTTGCGGAGTGCGAACTATAATCTCCGATAAAAATGGAGGTACAGAGATGTCGCTGGAAAAAGAGGTTACCGGCATCGGTCGCTCAGGCCGCCGCATAGCGGCTATCACCCGCCGCTCACAAGGTTACTTTCTGGTGCCTCTAGAGGTAGATGGGCCGGACTATGTTGTAGTAAAGGTGAATGGCGAAATTGTAGGTCGTCAGATCTACCCCCTCTGCTCTAACGATATGATTGAATTTGGCAAGATCAAAATGGAGTTCAATTTCGCGTAATAGCCATGCCCTGGGGGACTATTGGCCCTGTTTGGTCTGAGCCTTTTTTGCCTCTGCGACAATGGCCTGACAGGCTCCACCCTCAGGATCATCCTCGCACACCTGTTTGATCGACTCACAAGCGGCCATACCCATGGAGGCGACCATACTACCCATCGCCTCTGCCAATGGGTTGTTTTCGTCTGACTCTTCGCCTTGGCTTTTCATCTCTGCTACGGCAGTGTCTATGCTGCTCTTGCAATCCTCATATACGGCCACCCACTCCGGCTCACTACTACAGCCACTAAAGGTTGCTGTCAGCACGGCCATTGGTAACAGTATAAATAGATATTTTTTCATACGATAACTCCTTGCTTGTTTGTCACTCCTGCGTAGGCAGGAGTCTATATGTTTTACACCATTTTACGCAGTTCGTACTCCAAAATGCCGGTTGCCCCTGCACCCTTTAAACTAGGGATAAGGTTGCGCACCTTACTGCTGTCAACTACTGTTTCGATCGCCAGCCACTTTTGGTCATGCAGATGGTTGACCGTGGGTGCATGTAGGCTGGGGAGTAGAGCTATAATCTGCTCTAACTGCGCAGCCGGTACATTCATCTTCAGTGCCACATTCTGACGCGCCTTAAGTGCCGCCTGCAGCATCAGGGAGATCTGTTCGATCTTCTCTCGCTTCCATGGGTCGGCCAGAGCTGTTTTATTGGTGATTAGCCTGGTTTCGGTATGCAGCAGGTCGCAGACGATACGCAAGCCATGGGCCTTGATGGTGCTACCGGTCTCGGTTATCTCTACCACCGCATCCACCAGCCCCTCCACTGCTTTCGCCTCGGTCGCACCCCAGGAGAATTCCACTGTGGCATCGATGCCGCGCTCCTGTAGATAGCGGGTGGTAAAACCCACCAGCTCTGTGGCAACTTTTTTCCCCTGTAGATCCTCTATCGACTCTATAGGGGAGCTCTCCGGCACCACCAGCACCCAGCGGCATGGCTGGTCAGTACTCTTGGAGTAGACCAGCTCACACACGTTCTCTACATCTGCTGCCGTCTCCATAATCCAGTCGTGTCCGGTTAGCCCTAGATCGAGAGTGCCATTGGCGACATATGGAGCCATCTCCTGTGAGCGCACCAGGGCACACTGGATCTCTGGATCATTTATATAGGGAAAATAGTTGCGGGAGCGCGGTGTAATCTCCCACCCAGCCTGAGAGAAGAGTGAGATAGTGGCGGCCTCTAAGCTCCCTTTAGGGACCCCCAGTTTAAGTTTCTGCATGTTTATACCTCTGTTTTTTTCAATATCCCTATCATGCACGATCAGCGCAAAAAACACCAAGGTGCAGAGGGGTAAAAAGGGCTTTCTGAATGCTGAATCCAGTCCGGTATGGTGAGGAGGTTTCCCTTCTGCTCTGTCATGGTGTCCTCGCTACCGCCCACACATCTACCCGCTGCACTCCGGCTCGGCGTAGTGTTTTGGCTAGCTCTGTCACGGTGCTACCGGTGGTCACTACATCGTCTAGCAGGGCGACATGGTTAGCCGCTATCTTCCCTGATAGCTTAAAGGCGCCACGGATATTACTCCGCCGCTCTCTCTCATGCAGAGTGGACTGGCTGTGGGTGTTTAGGACTCGGCGGCAGCTGCTAAAATCGAGCGGGATATTGAGCTGCCGGCTAATGGGGCGAGCCAGCTCCAGTGCCTGGTTATAGCCCCGCTCCTGGAGTCGTTTGTGATGCAGCGGTACCGGTATTATGACCTCGGGCAGCTTGGTTTGGTTAGATCTATGGATATGCTCCAGCAGCAGGGTAGCCAGCATCCGGCCATGTTGTAGTTTGGCACTGAATTTTAGGCCGGTGATCAGTCTGTCTATCGGGTGCTGGTAGATAAACGGTACAGTGCAGTTTGTAAATGGGGGTGGTTTTTGCAGGCACTTGCCGCAGAGGCTATCTACCGGAGCGGCAGGAGGTAGGGGCAGTGCGCAGCAGCTACATGGGTGGTGGTTGTGTGGTAGCTCCTGGCGACAAGAGGTGCATATATCTATCTCTCCATCACCCGAACCGCCACACAGCAGGCAGAGCGGCGGGTAGATATACCGCTGTATAGATTGTGACCAGTTGTAAACCATTGATGTCCTTATCGGTTGACAGGATGCTAGCTTTCCTTAACATTAGCCAGCTTACTGGTGTGAGTCTACACCAAATTTATAAACTGTAGAGCAGGAACATATGTTATGAGTAACTCACAACTACGCCATGATTGGGAGATAGATGAGATCGAGGCGCTGCTGGATCTCCCATTCAACGATCTGATGTTCCGTGCACAGCTGCTCCATCGAGAGAGATTTGATCCAAACCGAGTACAGGTGAGCACCCTGTTGAGTATCAAGACTGGGGCATGTTCCGAGGATTGCGGCTACTGCTCCCAGAGTGCTCAGCACGGTACCAAGCTGGAGCAGGAGAAGTTGCTGCCTCTAGATGAGGTGATCAATACTGCACAGCAGGCTAAAGAGAAGGGGGCAACCCGTTTCTGTATGGGGGCGGCGTGGCGCAATCCGACTGATGCCAATCTGGCACGGGTGATCGAGATGATCAAGGCGGTACACGATCTCGGGATGGAGAGCTGTGTCACCCTAGGTATGCTCACCGACCAGCAGGCGCAGGCTCTGCAGGAGGCAGGGCTGGACTACTATAACCATAATCTCGACACCTCGCCGGAGTACTACGGCAACGTCATCTCTACCCGCACCTATCAGGATCGTCTCGAGACTTTGTCGTATGTGCGCAATCAAGGGATCAACATCTGTAGTGGTGGTATTTTAGGTATGGGCGAGTCGCGCCGCGATCGAGCATCCATGTTGCGGGAGCTGGCTAATCTGCCCAAACACCCCGAGTCGGTGCCGATCAACCTACTGGTGCAGGTTGAGGGGACTCCGCTCTACGGCACAGAGGAGCTGGATCCATTTGAGTTTGTCCGCACTATTGCCGTTACCCGCATCATTATGCCGCGCTCCCATGTGCGGCTTTCGGCTGGACGTAGCGAGATGCATGATGAGATGCAGGCGCTCTGTTTTCTCGCCGGAGCCAACTCTATCTTCTATGGTGGACAGCTGCTGACTACAGATAACCCGGAGGCGGAAAAAGATCGTCAGCTATTTCGGCGGCTCGGTATCCAGTTTGAGGAGTCGATAGAGCTACAGGCCACCGAGAGTGAGTGCGATACCAAGCGGGGCGCACGGTTGGCGGCAGAGTTTGGTTAAACCGTTACAACCGGAGCTGGTGCAGCTAGAGCAGTGCCATCGCTACCGCTCGCGCCGTATCAGCGATTCACCTCAAGGGGCAGAGCTGCTGCTGGATGGTCAGCCGGTGCTCAACTTCTGTAGCAACGACTATCTGGGGCTGGCGAACCATCCAGAGGTGGTGGCAGCCTTTATACAGGGGGCAGAGCGCTGGGGGGTCGGTAGCGGTGCCTCACATCTGGTTAGTGGCCACACCTCTGTCCATCATGCGCTGGAGGAGGAGCTGGCAGAGTTTACTGGCCGTCCTCGCGCACTACTATTCTCTACCGGATATATGGCCAACCAGGGGGTGATCACCAGTCTGCTGGGGCGGGGTGATCTGCTCTATGCAGATCGTCTCAACCACGCCTCGCTTATAGATGGTGGCACTCTTAGTCGGGCTAAGCTGCACCGTTTTGCCCATACCGATGTGGCTGGGTTACAGCAGCAGATGGAGCGGTATAGTGGCAGGGGGGAGAGATTGGTGGCCACCGATGGGGTGTTTAGTATGGATGGTGATATCGCGCCTCTCCTCGAGTTGAGCCGACTCTGTAGGGAGCAGCAGGCGTGGCTGCTGGTAGATGATGCCCACGGCCTCGGTGTGTTGGGCGGCAGCGGTGGTGGCACTTTGGAGCAGCTCTCTCTGGGGCTGGATGAGGTGCCGATCTTGATGGGCACTCTGGGTAAGGCGTTTGGCACCTTTGGTGCTTTTGTCGCCGGTTCCGAGGAGCTGATCGAGACCATGATCCAGCGCGCACGCAGCTACATCTATACAACCGCCCTGCCTCCAGCAGTCGCTGTAGCGACCAGGGTGTCACTCCGATTAATACAGAGTGAAGATTGGCGGCGGGAGCGGCTGCAGGAGTTGATCACTAAGCTGCGTAATGGAGTAGCTGCAATCGGACTGCCGCTTATGGATTCGACCACCCCCATCCAGCCGATCATGGCGGGAAGTTCAGAGCAGGCACTGCTTTGGAGTAGTCAGCTTCAGGAGGAGGGGATACTGGTCACGGCGATACGCCCTCCTACTGTCCCCGATGGGAGCGCACGGTTGCGTATCACTCTATCTTGTAACCATAGTGATGCCGAGCTACAGCGTCTGCTGCAGGCACTGGAGAGGCTCCAGCAATGAGGCTACACACTACCACCAAGGGCAGGGGAAGAGAGCTGCTGCTGCTGCATGGATGGGGGATGAATAGTGCCATCTGGGGTGCATTTGCTGACTCTTTGGCGCAACAGTATCGGGTGACACTGGTCGATCTGCCGGGTCATGGTGAGAGTGGCTACGATCCAGAGCAAGAGTCACTGGATGGTTGGGTAGCGCAGCTGCTGGCGGTGGCTCCAGAGCAGGCGGTATGGGTTGGCTGGTCACTCGGTGCGACGCTGGCACAGCGGGCGGCTGTGGTTGCACCGCAGCGGCTCTCTGGACTGGTGGTGATTGCCGGTAGCCCCAAGTTTAGTCGTGGAAGTGGCTGGGATCAGGCGGTTACAGCAGAGCTGTTGCAGCAGTTTGCCCGAGATCTGGAGCAGAACCGGCAGCAAACCTTGAGCCGTTTTCTGGCGCTGCAGCTAAAAGGCGACAGCGAGGCGCGTAGCCTGTTACGGAGTCTACGCCAACAGTTAGTTGCATGGCCTGATCCAACTGCTGCCGCCCTTGCTGTCGGTCTGCAGCTTCTGTTGAGTGTTGACCTACGCCCTCAGCTTCAGGCCATTGAGTGTCCGCTGCTCTGGTTGCTGGGTGAGCGCGACACCTTGGTACCGGCAGCTATAGAAAAGGGGCTACAGCAGTTACTGCCGTCACACGGCATAGTTAATATCGTGGTGGGGGCGGCACATGCTCCATTCCTGTCGCATCCTGCGCAGTGTCTGGAGCAGATAGCAGCCCTCTCTCCTCCCCAATAGAGGGGAGGAGGAGGTATGGTAGTGGCCCCAACTGGTGGGGGAGGTGTGGTAGAGGTTCCTGTAAATGCCAAGAGTAGATAAACAATGACTAAAACCCAGATCAAAATAGATAAACAGCAGGCGCGTCGAGCCTTCTCCAGGGCAGCCGACCGTTATGACTCAGTGGCCGTACTGCAGCAGGAGATTGGGCGACGGATGATCGAACGGCTACAGTGGGTAAAAATGGTACCGCAACGGGTGCTCGATCTGGGCGCAGGCACCGGGGTTGCTACTGCCGCGCTGATGCAGCGCTATCCTCAGGCAGAGGTTATCGCGCTGGATTTTGCCCTGCCT
>CBFDBF010000042.1:0-8783 GCA_965602975.1 uncultured Gammaproteobacteria bacterium
TGCAGCGGCCTGCAAAGCCGTGGACCTCGGTTCGATTCCGGGCTCAGCCTCCATTTATATAGTCAACCTATGCCCGGGTGGCGGAATTGGTAGACGCAGCGGACTTAAAATCCGCCGATGGAGACATTGTGCCGGTTCAAGTCCGGCCCCGGGCACCATTTTAAATCAACTGGTTGCAGTGCTGATTATATGTTGGCCTCTATGCTTATCAGTAATGGCTGAATTAATTTGGGTAGTAGTGGTCTGAAGTTTAGCGGCAGTAGTGGTGTGATGGTTCTATTGCGGATGCGGTCACTGCCAATATTTTATGTACATATAAAATTATCTTATAAAGGTTGACAAATAGGCAAAAATGAAGCATAATCATGGCGTTATGTTTTTCATAGTAGGAGTTTAATATGCAGTTGACCCTTTTAAAATGCAAATTGCATCGTGCTTGCGTAACCCACGCAGAGCTGGATTATGAGGGATCTTGTGCTATCGACCGGGATTTGATGGATCTGGCCGGTATTCTCCCTTATGAGCAGATTCAGATCTACAATATCGCCAATGGTGAGCGTTTTACTACCTATGCTATAGAGGCGGCTGCCGGTTCTCGTATTATCTCTGTGAATGGTGCTGCGGCGCATAAAGCGGCACCTGGTGATCGGGTGATTATATGCTCATATGCGACTATGGATGAGGCTGAATTGGCCAATTTCAAGCCAGCACTCTGCTATCTGGATGAGCAGAACCGGGTAACTCATACCGGGGAGAGCATCGCTACTCAGGCAGCTTGATTTAATAGTACAGAGACAATATGAGTAGTAAAAAAACGGCACCGAAAGGTGCCGTTTTTGCGTGTGGGCTGGAGTGGGTTATCGATAGCGATAGGGTTACTGGTTTTTAGAAAAACCCCAATGGATTGTGTGCTGGGTGATCTATTGCACTACGGTATAGATCAATGTATCTGTTGGCACTGGCATCCCAGCTAAAATCTTGATGCATACCATTGATTGCCAGTTTCTCCCACCATACTCCGGGGCGCTGATAAAACTCGATAGCTCGTTTTACCGCAGCCATAAGAGAGGCTGCATTTGGCTGGTCGAAGACAAATCCGGTTGCGCTATTATCCAAAATAGTGATTGGGGTTACATCGGTTACAGTATCGGCTAACCCACCGGTACGGTGGACTATAGGTACAGTGCCATAACGCAGGCTGTAGAGTTGATTTAGTCCACACGGCTCATATCTGGAGGGCATCAGAAAAGAGTCGCACCCAGCCTCTATAAGGTGTGCCAGCCCCTCGTCATAACCGATTTTAACGCTGCACTTTTCTGGATACTTGCTGGCCAGCTCCTGCATGGCACTCTCTAGTGCTGCCTCACCTTCACCCAACATAACCAGCTGTACTTCCCCTCCAGATAGCAGAGTTGGCATGATCTCCAGAATAAGGTCTATCCCTTTCTGCTCTACAACGCGACCAATATGGCCAAACAGGATGCTATTCGTATCTGTAGCTAGTCCCATCTCTTGCTGTAGCGCTATCTTATTGGCTTGCTTTAGCTCAAAGCTGTCGCTGTTGTAGTTCTGGGGGATGGCAGGATCACTGTTAGGGTCCCACTGCTGGTAGTCGATTCCATTAATTATTCCAGAGAGGTGGTCGGAGCGGTGGTTTAGTAGCCCCTCTAAGCCATAGCCAAGCTCTGGTCTACGGATCTCCTCAGAGTAGGTGGGGCTTACTGTAGTTATCCAGTCAGCGAAT
Source organism: uncultured Gammaproteobacteria bacterium (assembly GCA_965602975.1). Classification (GTDB taxonomy): domain Bacteria; phylum Pseudomonadota; class Gammaproteobacteria; order Chromatiales; family Chromatiaceae; genus CBFDBF01. The sequence goes on from CBFDBF010000042.1 coordinate 1,745, forward strand.
GAGAGCCCACCTTTTATGAAGGATAGGTTATGGTGAAACTCTATCCCCTCTGGTGCCCACAGCTCTGCGGGCAGATTTAGCTGCTGAAATGTTGGGTAGTCGAATATCCCCTGATAGGATAGGTTGTGGATTGTAAACAGGGTTGCAGGGCGGTTGTGTTCAGCGTTAAGTAGCGGTGGTATCAGTCCGGTCTGCCAATCATTACAGTGTACAATATCTGGATGCCACCCTAGTTCGGCTCGATTCATGGCGACCGCGGCTACAACCTGGCAGAAGGCGGCAAAGCGCTTGGCGTTGTCTCTCCAATCGTTACCTGAGCTGTCGCTGTAGGGGTGGCCATCTCGTTTGAATAGTGATGGTATATCTACTAGATAGAGCGGCAGCTTCCCATCCAGCATCCCCTCTAACAAGCGAATTTTACCGTTGAACCCAGGGATATTTATGGTTGCTGCGGTCGTGAGTTCAATCCCGTGTTCTAGCGTCTGCGGATAGGCTGGAAGAATAAGACGGATGTCATGGCCAAGCGTCTTGATGGCAGTCGGCAGACTCCCAGCCACATCGGCTAGACCACCAGTCTTGATTAGGGGTTGAGCCTCACTGGCAACAAATAACACTTGCAGGTTGGAGGTAGAGTCGAAAAAGGAGGAGATGTTATTACTGTTCACAAAATTTGGCTTCAGTTAGATATACGTTAATATGTGTTGCGGTGCAGTGTAACAGAAACCATTTTCTATCGGGATTATAAATCAACCATGAAATCGATAATAGAGAGCAGCGCCTGGAGAGAATTAGAGTCACACTGGGAGCTGTTGCAGGCGTTAGAGATGCGCGACCTTTTTGCCCAAGATCCAGAACGGGTAGATAGCTTCTCTCTCGAGAGCTGCGGTATTTTGCTCGATTACTCGAAGAATTTGATCACAGATCAAACTATGGAGTTGCTGCTCAAGCTTGCTGATGAGGCTGATGTCGCGGGCTGGATAGAGCGCATGTATGCTGGGGATAAGATCAACAGCACAGAGCAGCGGGCAGCGTTACATGTGGCTCTACGCAACCGCACTGACCGTCCTATGCTGGTGGATGGGGTAGATGTCATGCCGGAGGTGAATCGGGTGCTCGCCCAGATGGAGGGGTTTGTTCATAGGGTGCGAAGTGGTGAGTGGCGAGGGTATAGCGGGAAACGGATCAGCGATGTGGTGAATATAGGTATCGGTGGCTCCAATCTCGGCCCATTGATGGTGAGCGAGGCGCTGCAGCACTATCAGACACCGCAATTGCGGGTGCACTTTGTCTCCAATGTGGATGCCACCCATATTACTGAGACCCTACGGCCACTAGACCCTGAGACTACGCTATTTATTATCGCCTCCAAGACCTTTACCACCCAGGAGACCCTCACCAACGCCCATGTTGCCAGGGAGTGGATAGAGACCTCCTTTGAGGATAAGCGGGCTGTCGCCAGCCACTTTGTGGCGGTCTCTACCAGTGGAGAGAGAGTGCGGGATTTTGGTATAGATAGTAATAATATGTTTACCTTCTGGGACTGGGTAGGTGGTCGCTACTCCCTCTGGTCTGCGGTAGGTCTACCGATAGCGCTGGCCATAGGGATGGAGCAGTTCTACCAATTGTTGGATGGCGCGCATGAGATGGATGAGCACTGCCGTACAGCTCCGCTACGACAGAATATGCCGCTGACTCTAGCTCTACTCGGCATCTGGTATGCCAATTTTGGTTCTGTTAAAACCCACGCAGTACTACCGTATGATCAGTATCTGCGTTATCTGCCAGATTATCTACAGCAGGCGGATATGGAGAGCAGTGGTAAGCGGGTAACACGCGATGGTAGAGCGGTGGACTATTCGACCGGCCCGGTGATCTGGGGCGCCGCCGGAACCGATGGGCAGCACGCCTTTTTTCAGCTGATTCATCAGGGCACTCAGATAATACCATGTGATTTTATCGTCCCTATCCATAGCCACAATGAGCTTGGGGAGCAGCATCAGAAATTGCTAGCCAACTGTCTGGCCCAGAGTGAGGCATTGATGCAGGGTAAAAGCGAGGCGGAGGTTCGAGCTGAGCTGGAGACATCTGGTATGGCTACGGATGAGCTGGAGATGTTGCTGCCACATAAGGTTTTCCCCGGTAACCGGCCGAGCAACACTCTGCTGCTTGATCGGATAACTCCGCAGCGTCTAGGTGCGTTGATCGCCCTATATGAACACAAGATCTATCTACAGGGGGTGATTTGGCAGATCAACTCCTTTGACCAGTGGGGGGTGGAGCTGGGCAAGCAGCTGGCCGGGGTGATTTTAAGTGAGCTGGATGGTGGTGATGGTGCACCCCACGATAGTTCCACCAAAAGATTGATAGATCGTTGCAGGCGGGAGCGGCGCCACCTCCTTCCCACTGGTTAAGAGGCTTTAAATAGTCCCTTCCCCACTGGTGGTGGGGGACGCCTACATGGAAGTAGGTGCTAGGGCAATGCAGGAGCAAGTGCCGAGGGTTAGGGCAGGGAGTAATAGGGGTAATTTCATTAGACTCCCCCTCCTAGCCTCCCCAACTCGTGGGGGAGGGACACGCTTCGGCAGCGTCGTTCACGACGGTTGGAGTATAAGGGCTCCCAGGGGTGGCAGGGTTATAGAGATAGATTGCTCAAACCCCATCCAGGCCACCGGCTCGGTAGTAACTAAACCTGCATTCCCGGCATTGCTGCCGCCGTAGAACTCTGAGTCTGAGTTGAACAGCTCTTGGTAGTGGCCAGACTCCGGCACCCCGAGACGGTAGCCGCTGCGCAGTACCGGGGTAAAATTTAGAACCACGATTACAAAGTTACCATCTTGACCTCGACGGATGTAGCTAAGAACCGACTGGCTAGCATCATGGCAATCTATCCACTGGAACCCACCATCTTCAAAGTCGATCCCATGTAGTGGCTCCAGTTCTCGATAGAGGCGGTTAAGTTCACTGACACTGGCGCTAATCCCTCGGTGCTGATCGCGTCCCAGCAGATGCCACTCCAGTTGTGAGTCATGATTCCACTCTATGCCTTGGGCAAACTCATTGCCCATAAACAGCAACTTCTTACCGGGATAGGTGAACATGTAGCTATAGAGTAGTCGTAGTGAGGCGAAGCGTTGCCACTCATCACCTGGCATTTTGTCCAGCATTGAGCCCTTGCCGTGTACCACCTCATCGTGAGAGAAGGGCAGGATGAAGTTCTCGGTAAAGGAGTAGAGTAGCCCAAAGGTGAGCAGGTCGTGGTGAAAATGGCGGTGTACCGGATCTTTTTCAATGTAGGAGAGGGTGTCATGCATCCACCCCATATTCCATTTCATGCTGAAGCCGAGGCCACCAAGCCATATAGGACTGGATACCTGTGGCCAGGCGGTAGACTCTTCTGCCATGATCATGGTGCCGGGGAACTGTTCATGGGTAACCGTATTTAGCTGCCGCAGAAAATCGACCGCTTCCAGGTTTTCTCGTCCGCCATATTGATTGGGGAGCCACTCTCCACCCTCTCTGGAGTAGTCAAGATAGAGCATGGAGGCGACAGCATCTACCCGCAATCCATCCAGATGGAACTCCTCTAGCCAGTAGATGGCGCTAGCCAGCAGGAAGTTGCGCACCTCATTACGACCATAGTTAAAGATCAGGGTGCCCCAATCTAGATGCTCTCCCATGCGTGGATCGGCATGTTCATAGACCTCCGTACCATCAAAACGTCCCAGGGCGTGCTCATCTTTGGGGAAATGTGCTGGAACCCAGTCGAGAATAACCCCAATTCCATGCTGGTGGAGGTGGTCGATAAAGTAGCGAAAATCATCCGGAGTACCAAAACGGCTGGTGGGGGCGAAGTATCCGCTAGTTTGGTAACCCCAAGAGGCGTCCAGCGGGTGCTCGGTTATAGGCAGTAGTTCGATATGGGTAAAGCCCATCTCTAATACATAGGTGCAGAGGCGCTCTGCCAGTTCTCGGTAGTTGAGGAATCCCCCCTGCTCACTCTGTTGCCAGGATCCCAAATGCACCTCATATATAGATATGGGGCTATGTAACCAATCATTCTCTGGACGCTGCTGTAGCCACTCTGCATCTTGCCATTCATGGGGCGAGTCGGGGGTGACGATGCAGGCGGTCTCTGGTCGATGCTGGAACTGTCTGCCGTATGGGTCGCTTTTTAGCAGTATATCGCCACCCTGAGAGAGTATTTCAAATTTATAGAGGGCACCTGCATCTACTCCAGGCAGAAATAGCTCCCAGATGCCGGATTCACCACGGGAGCGCATCGGGTGGACGCGTCCATCCCAGCGGTTGAAATCACCCACCACGCTGACCCGTTGGGCATTGGGTGCCCATACTGCAAACAGGGTGCCGGAGATCTCTTCGGTGGTGTATGGTGTGGCTCCCAGAAAGCGGTAGGCGTGCCAGTGGTTGCCCTCTTGAAACAGATGGAGGTCGAAGCTCTCTAGCAGGGGTGGAAAACAGTATGGGTCATACTGTTTTTGGCTTATCCCTTCGTCATCATTCCAGGTGATCTGGTAGCGCTCTGGGAGCAGTTTTTTTGCCCCTGACCAGATAAATATATCACTCCCTGGGATACGCTCCATATCTACGCCTATCTCTTTGATCTTGACATTTGATGCATGGGGAAGAAAGGCGCGCACAGTCACTTTTTTCTTGGAGATATGGCGCCCCAGAACCTCAAACGGGTCATGGTGACTCGCCTCTAGTATGCGCTGTAGTGCGGCACTGATTTTGGTGGACGATTTTTTTTTGTTGGCGTTCATAATTGTTCCGCAGATCAGAGATATTGTGTAGGGCTATAGCGTGCTAGTATAGGTTAAGGAGTCTCTGATTAATACCGTTTAGCCCATCCCCCACAAGTGGTGGAGGTGGGGAGGGGGAGTCAAAACAGTGATTTACCCCCCATACGAACCTCCCCTGCAAACGGGAGAAGAGTTGATCAGATGTCTCTTAAGTGGAGTTTATATGACGCAGCTGTTTTTTGTATGGTTTAGGAGGGTATTATGAGTAGAGCTGCAAGCCCGCGTTTTGTTAGTCGATTGACCCAGAATACCCTGGCACTGGTGCTGGCTGGAGGGCGTGGTTCACGGCTGAAGGATCTCACCAAGTGGCGCTCCAAGCCAGCAGTACCGTTTGGTGGGAAGTTCAGGATTATAGATTTCCCCCTATCCAACTGTATCAATTCCGGCATACGTCGTATCGGTGTGCTCACCCAGTACAAGGCTCACTCCCTGATCCTCCATGTACAGCGTGGCTGGGGCTTTCTGCGGGGTGAGTTTAATGAGTTTGTTGAGCTGATACCGGCTCAGCAGAGGATCGAAAATAGCTGGTATGCCGGTACTGCCGATGCCGTCTATCAGAATATAGATATCATGCGAGATCATGATCCTGATTATGTCCTTATCCTGGCAGGAGACCATATCTACCGTATGGATTACGGCACCATGATCGCACAACATGTAGAGAGCGGTGCTGATATGACTATAGGTTGTATTGAGACTGATCTGGAGACAGCCAAGTCACTGGGTGTGATGAAGGTCAATGAGGAGTATCAGATCCTGGAGTTTGCCGAGAAGCCGGAAAATCCAGAGCCCTTGCCGGGACGGAATGATATTGCCCTAACCTCTATGGGAATCTACGTATTTAATAAAGATTTTCTGTTTGAGCAGCTACTAAAAGATGCTGATCTCCCTAACTCTTCGCACGATTTTGGTAAAGATATAATCCCACGCATCATCCATGAGGCGCGTATTATGGCCTACCCATTTCGTGATCCCGATAGCGGTAAGCAGGGCTATTGGCGTGATGTGGGGACAGTAGACGCCTTCTGGTCGGCCAATCTTGAGTTGATAGGTGTGACCCCTGATCTGAACCTATACGATCAAACCTGGCCGATCTGGACCTATCAGGAGCAGCTGCCCCCAGCTAAATTTGTGTTTGATGATGATGATCGTCGCGGTATGGCAGTAGACACCATGATATCTGGAGGTTGTATTGTCTCTGGTTCCGAGGTGCGCCACTCTATGCTCTTTTCCAATGTACGGATCCACTCTTTTAGTGTTATTGAGGATTCGGTTCTACTGCCAGATGTGACAGTAGGTCGCCACTGTCAAATCAGTAAAGCGGTAATCGATCGTGGGTGTCATATCCCCAGGGGGAGTAAGATAGGGCAGGATCTGGAAGAGGATGCCAAATATTTTCATGTCAGCCCGAGTGGTGTGGTGCTGGTTACTAGAGACCGACTTAAAAAGATGGCAGAGATATGAGCAGTGAGCAGCAACCTCTTCAAGTAGTATTGTGTTGGCACATGCACCAGCCGGATTACCGTGGCCCAGATCAGAGTGACTTCAAGTTACCGTGGGTCTATCTACACGGCATTAAGGATTATGTCGATATGGCCACTCATCTGGAGGCTACTCCAGGAGCCAGGGCGGTAGTTAATTTCTCCCCAGTTCTGCTGGAGCAGATTGATGAGTATATATCGCAGATAGATGATTGGTTACAGCGCGGGGTGCAGATCAAGGATCCACTACTGGCGGCACTGGCAGGCCCAGGTCTGCCGCTGGAGCAGGTGGCACGGAGTGAGTTGATACGGAGCTGTCAGCGCGCTAATGAGAGACGGCTGATCGACCGTTTTCCGATCTATCGCCAACTAGTAGACATGGCTAAATGGGTAGATGAGTATCCGGAGTCCGTGCTCTATCTGAATGATCAATATCTGGTCGATCTGATAGTCTGGTACCACCTCGCATGGATGGGGGAGTTTCCACGTAAGAATGATCTGCGGATTCACTCGCTGGAGAAGAAGGGGAACAACTATAACGTTGATGATCGACGTCAGCTTGTATCTACCATCGGGGATCTATTGAGTGGTATTGTGCCGCGCTATCGTCGGTTGGCGGATGAGGGCAAGGTAGAGCTGTCGGTCACCCCATATGCTCACCCCATAGTGCCGCTGCTGCTTGATATGGAGTCGGCTCGTGAGGCGATGCCAGATATAGATCTGCCTAAGGCTAAACAT
>CBFDBF010000043.1:0-8771 GCA_965602975.1 uncultured Gammaproteobacteria bacterium
AGCTTTTATCAAGGCATACCGTGCACTCCCTAAATTTCGTGGGGATAGCGCCTTTTACACATGGCTATATAGAATTGCTATTAATACAGCCAAGAATTTTCTAGTGGCACAGGGACGACGCCCACCAGGCTCCGATCTTGAGGCGGAGACTGTAGCGCAGATGGATATTGGTGTCAGACTACAAGAGAACACCACTCCGGAGAATAGCCTGTTACAAGATGAGATTGCAGATACGGTACATAAAGCTATTGATGAGCTGCCGGATGACCTGCGTACAGCCATAACCCTGCGGGAGTTACAGGGTATGAGCTACGATGAGATAGCCAACACTATGTCTTGCCCAGTAGGTACTGTGCGTTCCCGAATCTTTCGGGCACGAGCCGCTATAGATGTTAAACTTGCCCCACTTCTGGAGCCTTAAATTGTCAGGTATCTATATGAATGACCAGAACAGAGAACAGATGTCAGCGCTGATGGATGATGAGCTCTCTACGCACGAGCTAAAAAACGGCCTGCAGCAGCTGCAACAGAACCTCGAGTTACAGCAGCAATGGAGCCGTTATCATCTTATCGGAGATATAATGAAGGGCGATAAAGCCCAAGCTGGTATCACCCCGATAGCTGCCAGAATAAGCGCGCAGGTGGCAGAGGAGCCGGCGATTATCTCTGCACCTAAAAGAAAACCTCTATTGCCACAAAATCCCAACTGGTTTCGAGCCGCTGCTGGTGCAGGTTTGGCCGCCTCGGTTGCCGCACTGGCAGTTGTCACCATGCCCTATTTTGTGACTCCTGCACCGGGAGAGAGGCAGCAGCTAGTCGATAGTAACGTAACTACTGCTCCAACCTATGTTAAAGCTAATGTTGCCCGTTGGAAGAATCTCTCTGAACCGGATGTGCAGTCCCGTCTTAATGACTACCTTGCTGAACATGGTGAGTATGTATCACCTAGTGGAGTTGGCGGGGTTGTCCCCTATGCAACCTTTGTTGAATATGATGCGAAGCGGTAGATTGACCAAGCTACCAAGTCATCTGCGTTGGCTGCCACTTCTATTTGCCTTCACTGCGGTTGCGGGTAGTGGGGTTGGGTCTGATCCAGAGGCCTATAAGCTGCTAGAGAAAATGTGGCAAGCATCCCATCAGCTCAATTATGAGGGCACATTTGCCTATCTCAATAATGACCAGATAGAGACCATGCATCTGACCCATACGGCAAATGGGGGGCAGGAGCAAGAGCGTCTTATATCACTGAATGGAGTACAGAGAGAGGTGGTGCGGGATAACCACTCTGTCGTCTATATCATGCCGGACAACCAATTGGTTGCAGCCAAGCTCCGCAGTGAGAGTGATGGTTCATTATCAAATGCCAAAGATCTGTCTCAGTTTTATCAACTGCAAATACGGCAGGATGATAGAGTTGCTGGGAGGCAGGCCAATGTAATCCTGATCATGCCGTTAGACAACTACCGCTATGGACACCGCATGTTTCTAGATGCAGAACATGGTCTGGCGCTGAAGTCTGAGGTGCTGGATGGTCGTGGGGAGAGCGTATCTCAAATCATGTTTACGCAGCTACATGTTGATCCTGAGATCACTATTGATAGGCAAGATGATAGTGCAAACGATATGGCAAGCCGAAGTAATTTCTCTTGGGTTAACCAGGTACCGGCGCGTCGTTTGAATGCGAAAAACAGCGCCATGCAGGTGTCTCCCTGGATATTTTCTATGCTTCCAGAGGGGTTTCGCTTGACCGTTCATACCCGCCGTCCTACGACTAAAGGGCGGGATAGAGTAGACCACTTTATCTTCTCCGATGGTTTGGCTTCGCTTTCGGTCTATATAGAGCGTATGGGTGCCAAAAAAGGGCTCATAGGAGCCTCTAAGATGGGCGCAATCAATGTCTATGGCAGACGTATCGATGAGCATCAGGTGACAGTAGTTGGCGAGGTGCCGGAGCGGACGGTACGTGAACTGGCACAGGGTGTAGTGGCAAATAGAGTGGGTGCAGGTAGGTGATTGAAGAGAGTGGCACTGTTATCAAATGTGACGGTGAGTTTGCCGATGTTGAGACTGAACGTAAATCCAGCTGTGGTGGCTGCTCAGCCACTGGGGTTTGTGGCACAGCAGTATTGGCTAAGGTGTTCGGCAATCGTCGTTCTATAGTACGGGTAGTTAACTCGATTGCGGCAAATGAGGGTGACCGAGTGGTTGTCGGTCTACAAGATGGTGCCTTGATACGAGCCTCACTGGTCTTCTATATAGTCCCAATCCTGGGTATGTTAGCCGGTGCTATACTGGGTGAAGCAGTTGCTGAAAAGCTAGGGCTAATCATGATGGAACCATTTAGCATTATTGGTGGTCTACTGGGCCTGATATCTGGTTTTATGTTTGCACGTCGATTCTCTGATCGGGTGCGTAACGATGAACGCTATCGAGTAGTTATGTTGCGGCATGAAAATCGTAGTGTCGCTGTTGAATTACCACAGTAGTATTAACTAGATATTCATCAAGTTTTCCAGATTTAATAATTTATTTGCAGGAGTCGTATATGAGAGTGTTTATACAGGCAAGAAAGCGGCTGGCCATTATTTTTATGCTGTTATTGAGCACAACAGTAGTAGTAGAGGCGGCATCTTTACCAGATTTTACCGGTATGGTAGAGGCGTATGGGCCAGCCGTTGTCAATATAAGTACTAAGCAGAAAAAAACTATAAAACGTGGTTTGGGTCACGGTCTGAAGATTCCTGATCTGCCGGATGATAGTCCGCTGAATGATCTGTTTCGACACTTCTTCGAAGAGGAGCAAGGTGGAGGACGGCAGTTTAATTCAACCTCCCTCGGCTCCGGCTTCATCATCTCTAGTGACGGCTATATTATGACCAACCACCATGTGGTTGATGGAGCCGATGAGATCCTTGTGCGATTAAATGATCGGCGTGAATTTAAGGCTGAAGTGATCGGCTCTGATAAGGCGAGTGATACAGCCCTATTGAAGATAGAGGCCGATGGTCTGCCTATAGTCAAAACTGGCAAGTCAAAAGAGCTGAAGGTTGGAGAGTGGGTGTTGGCCATTGGCTCCCCATTCGGTTTTGATCACTCTGTCACTGCTGGCATCGTTAGCGCCAAGGGGCGCAGTCTGCCACGGGAGAACTATGTCCCATTTATTCAGACCGATGTAGCAATCAATCCAGGTAACTCAGGTGGGCCTCTATTCAATCTTGATGGTGAAGTGGTAGGGGTTAACTCCCAGATCTATAGCCGTACCGGTGGCTTTATGGGTCTATCTTTCTCTATCCCCATAGAGGTTGCAATGCGGGTTGCCAATCAACTTAAAAGCGATGGGCATGTCACTAGAGGGTGGCTAGGTGTGGTTATTCAGGATGTCACTAGAGATCTAGCCGACTCCTTCGGCATGCAGCACCCTAAAGGGGCACTAGTTGCTAAGGTATTGCCGGATAGCCCGGCTGAAAAGGCTGGGGTTAAGACTGGAGATGTCATCCTTAGCTACAATGGCGAGGAGCTGCACAACTCATCGCAGCTACCTCCACTGGTTGGAGCTAGTGAAATTGAGGATGGGGCAGACCTGCTGATTTTGCGTAAAGGTAGAGAGCAGCATATAAAGGTAAATATAGGCGAACTTCCAGGAGAGGAGGAGCTGGCAGCTAACTCAACCCGAGGGGGCAATACAAGGGTGAAACTTCTTGGAATTATGGTCAAAGATATTACCAAGGAGCAGCGTGAGCGGCTGGATATGAGAGGCGGTGGTGTTCTAGTTACTAGTCTCAAGCAGGGGGCCGCCAGTGAGGCCGGGATGCAACAGGGGGACGTGATCCAGGTTATCAACAACATTCAGGTGAACAGTGTGCGCGAGTTCAGTGAGATAGTGTCCAAGCTACCACATGGTAAGACGGTGGCTATACTGGTGCACCGTAAGACTGGCCCCAGGTTTTTGGCTCTAAATGTCCCAAAAGATGGATAAAACGGTGGAATAGGGTATGATTTGGGTGTTGGAATAACCCTTATAGCTGTTTTGTGAAGCGGAACTTTTCATAGAAAAGTTCCGTTTTTTCAATCATTAACCATACTGTTTTAAAGTAAACCATCATCTTAAGACACACCCTATCTGCCGAGTTTTCACCACTTTATCTATGAGCGACCTACAACATATCCGTAATTTCTCCATAATTGCCCATATCGATCATGGTAAATCCACCATTGCTGACCGTTTTATTCAGATCTGTGGTGGGTTGAGTGAGCGTGATATGGAGGAGCAGGTACTCGACTCTATGGATCTAGAGCGGGAGCGCGGCATCACCATCAAGGCGCAGAGCGTAACTTTAGATTATCAAGCAGAGGATGGTCAGCAGTACCAGCTAAATTTTATCGACACTCCAGGGCATGTAGACTTCTCTTATGAGGTGTCACGCTCACTCGCTGCCTGTGAGGGCGCTCTATTGGTGGTAGATGCGGCTCAAGGGGTCGAGGCGCAGAGTGTAGCCAACTGTTATACGGCGATCGAGCAGGGGCTGGAGGTGCTACCTGTATTAAACAAGATTGATTTGCCAGCTGCTGATCCGGACAGGGTGGTGACTGAGATCGAGGAGATTATCGGGTTAGAGGCTGAGAATGCATTGCGAGTTAGTGCTAAATCCGGCCAAGGGATTCCAGAGCTACTGGAAATGTTGATACAGGAGATTCCTCCTCCAGTCGGCCAGTTAGACGGCCCACTACAGGCTTTGATTATTGACTCTTGGTTTGATAGCTATGTTGGGGTTATCTCACTGGTGCGTGTGGTAAATGGCACCATTCGTCCCAAAGAGAAGATCTATATGGTCTCTACCGGGCGCAGTTTCTTAGTAGAGAGAGTGGGGGTCTTTACCCCCAAACGAGAGAGTAGAGATGCACTGCGGGCTGGTGAGGTGGGCTTTATCATTGCTGGCATTAAAGAGATCGATGGTGCCCCGGTGGGGGACACCATAACCCACCTTGATCGTAGAGCCACAGAGGCACTGCCTGGGTTTGAAGAGATTCAACCACGAGTCTTTTCTGGACTCTATCCAGTGAGTTCAGATGATTATGAGGGACTACGCGAAGCTCTACGTAAGCTGAAGCTGAATGATGCAGCGATGCATTTTGAACCAGAGACATCACAAGCACTTGGCTTTGGTTTTCGTTGTGGCTTTCTTGGTATGCTCCACATGGAGATCGTACAGGAGAGGTTGGAACGAGAGTATGATCTTGATCTGATCACCACCGCACCCACAGTAATATATGAAGTACTGGGTAGTGACGGGGTTCTTATCAAGATAGATAATCCAGCTGATCTGCCAGATGCAGTGAAGATTGAGGAGGTTAGAGAGCCGATTATAGAGGCCACGATCTTGGTTCCACAGGATTATCTAGGAAATGTTATAACCCTCTGTATAGAGAAGCGTGGGGTGCAGAAAAATCTACAGTATCTAGGCGGACAGGTACAGGTTATCTATGAACTACCAATGAATGAGGTGGTACTGGATTTTTTTGATCGACTTAAATCTACTAGTCGCGGTTTCGCCTCATTTGAGTATGAATTCAAGCGATTTGAAGCTGCTCCTCTGGTGAAAATGGATATTCTTATCAATGGTGATTGTGTAGATGCGCTATCCTTGATTGTACATAGGGACAATGCCGAGTTCCGTGGACGTGAGTTAACCGTCAAGATGAAAGAGCTAATACCACGGCAGATGTTTGATGTGGCAATACAGGCGGCAATTGGGAGTAAGGTCATTGCCCGTACCAATGTTAAGGCGTTACGCAAAAATGTAACCGCGAAGTGTTATGGTGGTGATATCAGCCGTAAACGTAAACTGCTAGAGAAGCAGAAGGCTGGTAAGAAGCGGATGAAGCAGGTGGGTAGTGTAGAGATACCGCAAGAGGCATTTCTGGCTGTCCTGCGGACAGGAAAAGACAATTAGAGGTTAAAGTTTTATGGATTTTGATTTCCCAACACTACTGGTGCTGGCAACCTTAGTTACCGGTGGGATCTGGCTGATAGATGCCATTGCGTTTGCTCCAGCGCGGCGTAGAAACTTGTTAGATGACTCTAAAGGTCGCACTGAACCGCTGCTGGTTGAGTATGCGCGCTCTTTCTTTCCGGTTATTCTGGCAGTTTTGCTACTGCGCTCTTTTTTAGTAGAGCCGTTTCGCATCCCATCAGGCTCTATGATGCCGACCCTGCTGATCGGTGATTTTATCCTGGTAAACAAGTTCTCCTATGGTATGAGATTGCCGGTCTTGAATAAGAAGGTTATCTCAATCGGTGAACCACAACGTGGTGATGTGGTGGTATTTAGATTTCCTAATGATCCATCTGTAGACTATATAAAACGGGTGATAGGTGTGCCTGGAGATCATGTGGAATATAGCAAAAAAACAGTATTTATAAATGGTAAAAAAGCATCGCAAACGCGTCTTGGATACTATCGTGGCAGTGGTAGCGGTCAGAGTATGACAGGTAGTGTGGAGGGGGTAGAGAAGATAGATGAGTTGGAACACTCTATACTTATAAATCCGCGTCGCCCAAGCGTCTCACACAACTGTCAGTTTCTGAACGGTGGTGGAATGACGGTACCTGATGGTCACTATTTTGTCATGGGAGATAATCGTGATCATAGTAGCGATAGTCGCTGTTGGGGCTTAGTGCCTGAAGAAAATCTGCGGGGCAAGGCATTTGGCATATGGATGAGCTGGGATTCAAACCACTCACAATCACCAATTGCGTGGGATAGATTAGGTAACGGCATTCAATAATATTAGGAGAGATCATTATGCGACAGAACATAAATAGACAGAGCGGCATGACAGGAATGGGCTGGATGACAGTCCTGTTGTTGATCGGTTTTTTTGCCATGTTGACATTCAATCTGGCGCCAACATATATGGAGCATCATAGTGTCAAATCTGTACTGCAATCCCTTACCGAGGAGCCATTAATCACTAAAAAGAGCAAGCGTGAAGTGCTAGCTATGATTATGAAGCGGTTAAATACCAACGGTATCAGAGATATAAAGCGTGATAACATTAAAATAGAGAAGAGCGGTGGTGTACTGACGGTCAATATCACCTACGATGTACGCAAAAACATAGTGGGCAATGTAGACACCATAATTTCATTCAGTGATAGTGTGGAGATGGTCTCTAATTGAGAGAGTCAGTAAAACAATTGTGCCGCAGTATTAACTACCAATTTAGTGATTGGGAGATACTACAGACAGCCCTTACACACTGCAGTGTTGGTAGCCATAATAATGAGCGGCTAGAGTATCTTGGAGATGCTATTCTTGGTGCCTTGATTGCAGCTGAATTGTATGCGAGTTTCACTCAAGCCAACGAAGGGCAGTTGAGCCGCCTGCGCTCGACCCTGGTAAAAAAAGAGAGCTTGGCCAAGGTGGCTAGAGGATTAGAGTTAGGCAATTATCTTCTGTTGGGCTCTGGCGAGCTACGTAGTGGAGGACAATCACGAGACTCTATTTTGGCCGATGCACTAGAGGCGCTCTTGGGTGCTATCTATCTAGATGGTGGTTATACGGCTGCTCATGCAGTAATCTTAAAATTATTCGATCCCATGATCGTTGAATTATCTCCAGAGGCTGAGCAGAGAGATCCTAAAAGTCGTCTTCAGGAGTATCTACAGGCGCAACATCTTGAGCTGCCGAACTATACAGTCGTCGAGATTACAGGTGAACCACATGATCAGCTGTTTGTGGTGAGATGCAGCGTTCCTGATTTATCACAGGAGAGTATGGGGCGTGGTAGCAGTCGGCAAAAGGCAGAACAGACCGCTGCCGCAGAGCTGTTGTACACCATCCATCATGGATAATCGCTGCGGTTATGCTGCGCTGGTTGGACGTCCAAATGTGGGCAAGTCGACTCTGCTCAATCGGTTGATGGGAGAAAAACTGGCGATTACATCACGCAAGCCACAGACTACCCGCCACCGTATTTTAGGAGTTAAAACCAGTAGTTCTGGACAGATTATATATGTAGATACTCCAGGTATGCACCAGCGGGGTGAGCAGGCGATGAATCGCTATCTAAACCGTACCGCTAAAAACAGCTTGGTAGATGTTGATGTAGTACTCTTTGTAGTAGAGGCCATGCGTTGGAATGAGGAAGATACGCTAGTCATGGAGACCATTATTCAGGAGAAGATGTCGACAATTATAATAGTAAACAAGATTGATCGAATCAAAGATAGAACAGGGCTGCTGCCATTTATGGCAGAGGTCTCAGAGAAATATGATTTTATTGAGGTTATTCCCCTCTCCGCCAAGAGTGGAGAGGGGATAGATATCCTTGAAGAGAAGGTCTCTAAACTTCTACCAGAGGGGGACAACTATTTTCCAGATGATCAACTCACTGACCGACCAGAACGCTTCTTCGCAGCTGAGTTGATTCGTGAACAGTTGACTCAACGCTTTGCTCAGGAGATTCCGTATGCCTTAACAGTTGAGATAGAGAAATTTGAGCAAGATGGAAGACTCTATCGTATACATGCACTTATTTGGGTTGAACGGGAAGGACAGAAAAACATCATCATTGGCAATAAGGGGCAGGCGCTAAAAGAGGCTGGGACCCAGGCTAGAATTGAGATGGAGCGTTTTTTTCAGCATAAGGTATACCTCGGTCTTTGGGTTAAAGTTAGAAAGAGCTGGTCTAGTGATGAGAGCGCTTTGAGTCAGTTGGGGTATGGTGACTAGTAGGTGGCACTTTCATGGAGCATGAACGCAATACCC
>CBFDBF010000044.1:0-8755 GCA_965602975.1 uncultured Gammaproteobacteria bacterium
GTAACAGACCGATCACAGCAGACCCTCTAGCGAGTTTTTAGGGGAAATAGAGGAATACAAGGCTATTTCTGACAACATTTTCAGAATTTTCCTACAAGAAAATGAGACTTTGTTCATAGCATTCAGCATACAACCTGTCTAAAATTTAATTGTCGCCTACAAACGGAATGGCCCAAGGATTGGGTGTAACTCTAGGATGGAGTCTATTGGAGTGGATACTCCGTTGCCAACCAAGCTGGGCGATACACCCCAACGATATGGATTGTCGTTGGGGTTTTTATTTGTTGCTGTTCCGGCCCGCCCGCTTCCGTTCATGCTCCTTAAGATGGCGTTTGCGCACTCGAATAGCAGCTGGCGTCACCTCCACCAGCTCATCCTCTTCGATAAACTCCAGTGCCTGCTCCAAGGTGAAGCGTACCGGCGGGGTCAACATGATATTCTCATCAGAACCTGACGCCCGAATATTGGTTAACTGCTTCGCTTTGAGTGGATTGACCGTCAGATCATTATCACGTGAGTGTATTCCAACCACCTGTCCCTCATATACATCCTCACCGTGGCCAATCATCATCTTGCCACGCTCCTGCAGATTAAACAGAGCATAACCGAGCGCCTTGCCGGTAGAGTTGGCGATCAGGACACCATTGCGCCGTGCAGCAATACCGCCCTTATTGGCAGGACCGTAGTGGTCAAACAGGTGGTACTTGAGGCCAGTACCAGAGGTCAGAGTGAGGAACTCTGTCTGAAAACCTATCAGGCCGCGTGAGGGGATCTCATAATCGAGCCGCACCCTTCCCTTGCTATCAGGAACCATATCTTGCAACTGCCCTCTACGCTCTCCCAAGGCCTGCATAACCGCCCCCTGCACCCCATCCTCTATATCTACGGTAAGCTGCTCATACGGTTCGCAGATCTCGCCATCGATCTCACGGAAGATAACCTCCGGGCGCGATACTGCCAGCTCATACCCCTCTCGCCGCATAGTCTCCAACAGGATCGAGAGATGCAGCTCTCCCCGCCCAGAGACCCGAAACTTCTCTGGGTCATTACCCTCCTCTACCCGCAGCGCCACATTGTGGATCAACTCCCTCTCCAGCCGCTCTTTAAGTTGACGCGAGGTTAGATACTTCCCATCCTTACCAGCAAAAGGTGAACTGTTTACCTGAAAGGTCATGGAGATGGTAGGCTCATCCACACTGAGCGAGGGAAGCGCCTCTACATGTTCTGGATCACACAGAGTATCTGAGACATTGGGAGCATCGATACCGGTAAGCGCCACAATATCTCCAGCGCTCGCCTGCTCCACCTCATGCCGCTCCAGCCCCAGATAGCCATACACTAGACCAATCCGCGCCTTATGCCTATCACCATCTGCCTTGGCCACTACCACCTGCTGTCCCGGGCTAACTCTGCCACGCTCTATTCGCCCCACTGCAATAGCACCGACATAACTGCTGTAATCCAGCGATGATATCTGCATTCTAAACGGAGAGGTGGGATCCACCTCCGGCTTGGGGCAGTGTTCGACTATAGTCGCAAATAGAGGATTCATATCACCCTCAGTTACATCATTATCCACACTGGCATATCCGTTGATGGCGGAGGCGTAGATAATTGGGAAATCGAGCTGCTCATCGGTAGCACCTAGCCGATCAAATAGCTCAAACACCTGATCGATCACCCAGTCTGGCCGCGCACCAGGCCGATCTATCTTATTTACCACCACTATGGGGCAGAGACCATGAGAGAATGCCTTCTGCGTAACAAAACGGGTCTGTGGCATTGGCCCCTCTTGCGCATCCACCAGCAGCAGCACTGAATCAACCATTGACAGTACCCGCTCCACCTCCCCGCCAAAATCTGCATGCCCAGGAGTATCTACTATATTAATCCGGTAGTCGTCCCAGCTGATAGCGGTATTCTTAGAGAGGATGGTAATCCCCCGCTCCTTTTCCAGATCGTTGGAGTCCATCACCCGTTCGACCTGGCCAAACCGCTCTCCCAAGGTACCGGACTGCTTTAGCAGCTCATCCACAAGAGTAGTCTTACCATGATCAACGTGGGCGATGATGGCTATATTACGGAGCCTGGATATATCTATCTGATTTTGCATATCTCTCTGCTACAGCTAATTGCGTGGGAAAATGGAGCGGATTATATACCTATTATGGATAGATTGTCGGATAAGCTTAGCTCGTAAAAGATCGCCTCCATGCTATCAATAGGTTAGCCAACTTTCATAATAAAACTGTTGCAACCTGGAAGGTAGACTGTTGTCACAAAAAGGAAATAAATGTTATCCACATTTTCTGTGGATAACTCTGTGGATAAAGAGCACCATCAGCCCTTTATCACAGGTTCAAGTTGCCCCATAGTTAGATTGGGAAATTTCTGTACAAAAAGACAATATCGTTTATATTCAATTAGTTATATCTATTTTACAGATGCGCCATAAATCTTGTTGACATCTCTTTTTAGATCTGGTTATAAGATAAGCCAAATGTGCATAACTGCAACATACCACCATATTCAAGCACTTGAATAGCCAGCTTAAAAGCCTGTATATTGCCCCTCACAAACTCTGCAATAGAGCAGTTTTTGTAGGAAAACGGCCTAATGGAGGCTAAGTTTATGCGGTTTAACCTACATGGAGCAGTCACTCTCACCCTGCTGCTGCTATTAAGCAGTAGTAATATAATAGCGATAGAGGAGACAACCGCTCAACCGACCACGCAGGAGAGCATGGATGGCGGCGGGCAAGAGCAGATCAAAGATGAACTGAACAACAGAGCAGATGATCTGCAACCAGAGCCGAATAGATCCACAAGGATGACGGCCAATGTCATCCAGATCACCAAAGAGCGCAAACAGCTACGCGCAAAGGTGGCCGATCTTACCTTTACTGTCGAGGATCTACGCCTGAAAAACCTGGAGATGAGCAATCAAAACAACCAGTACTGGTTTCTACTAGGTGCTGGAGCGATCCTCTTGGGGGTAGTAATTGGGCTGATCCTGCCGCATATGAGCCTGCGCCGAAAACGCCGCTCTTGGGACTCTTTTTAGGGAGGTTCCAATTGATTATATTTTCGCCATACCCATACTGGAGAAGAGTTGGGTCTATAAGTGCTACTTGATAACCACAGAGGTCACGGAGGTTCACAGAGTTGTTGCAATGCCAATTCTCTGTCTGCCTCTGTGTTCTCTGTGGTAAAAAACAGCTAAACGTAAAAAGAGATAAAAAATGGGCAGCACTATTTAAGCTGGGATATATCCCGTACCGCACCCCGTGCCGCACTAGTAGTAGTAGCCGCATAGGCCTGCAGGGCCTTGGAGACCACTCGATCGCGATTCAGTGGTTGCCACGCCTTACTCCCCCTGGCATCCATAGCCTCCCGACGCTGCGCCAACAGATCATCCCTAACCGCTACGTTGATGCTGCGATTCGGGATATCAATCTCAATCCTGTCCCCCTCCTCCACTAGGGCTATACCACCGCCCTCTGCTGCCTCTGGTGAGCAGTGACCAATAGATAATCCAGAGGTTCCACCAGAGAAGCGGCCATCCGTCACCAGCGCACAGACTTTACCCAAACCCTTGGATTTGAGATAGGTAGTAGGGTAGAGCATCTCCTGCATACCGGGGCCACCCTTGGGACCCTCATAGCGAATCAGCACCACATCACCTGCACTGATCTGGTCACCAAGAGTCGCCTCAACCGCAGCATCCTGACTCTCGAATATCCGGGCAGAGCCGCTAAATTTCAAGATAGATGCATCCACTCCTGCGGTCTTTACGATACAGCCCTGCTCGGCGATATTGCCAAACAGCACCGCCAATCCGCCATCCTGACTATAGGCGTGCGCCCTGTCCCGGATACAGCCGCCGGTACGATCCAGGTCGAGCGATGGCCAGAGACACTCTTGACTAAACGCCTCCTGACTGGGAACCCCTGCAGGGCCTGCCAAATAGCGCTGTTGCGCCTCATCCCCCGCACCAGCGGCGATATCCCAGTTTTGCAACGCATCTTTAAGACTACCGCTATGCACCGAACCTGCGTCTTCATGCAGCAGTCCAGCCCGAGCTAACTCACCGAGGATACCGATCACCCCTCCGGCTCTATGTACGTCCTCCATATGGTACTGCTGGGTGGATGGTGCCACCTTGCATAAATTTGGCACCTTACGACTGAGACGGTCGATATCTGCCATAGTGAAATCCACCTCCCCCTCCTGCGCAGCAGCGAGTAGATGCAGTACCGTATTGGTAGAGCCACCCATGGCTATATCCAGGCACATAGCGTTCTCAAAGCCTTTAAAACTGGCCACCGAACGGGGCAGTACCGAGACATCATCCTCTTCGTAATAGCGTTTAGATAGCTCTACCACCAATCTACCAGCCTCCAGAAACAGCTCCCTGCGGGCGGCGTGAGTAGCTAGTAACGAACCGTTACCTGGCAGGCTCAACCCCAGCGCCTCGGTCAGACAGTTCATCGAGTTTGCGGTAAACATGCCAGAGCAGGAGCCACAAGTGGGACAGGCGGAACGCTCAATCGCCGCCACCGCCTCATCGCTCTCAGCGGGATCGGCTGCAGATAGCATCGCATCCACCAAATCCAGCTTCAGCTTCTTGCCATGCAGCGTGGTCTTACCCGACTCCATCGGACCACCGGAGACAAATACTGCCGGGATATTAAGCCGCAGTGCTGCCATCAACATTCCAGGAGTTATCTTGTCACAGTTGGAGATGCAGACCATGGCATCGGCACAGTGGGCATTGACCATATACTCCACCGAGTCAGCGATGATATCGCGTGATGGCAGCGAGTAGAGCATCCCTCCATGACCCATAGCAATACCATCGTCTATGGCTATGGTATTGAACTCCTTGGCCACCCCACCAGCCTGTTCAATCTCCCGCGCTACCAGCTGCCCCATATCCTTTAGGTGAACGTGACCCGGCACAAACTGGGTAAAAGAGTTGACCACCGCAATAATCGGCTTATCGAAATCTTCATCCTGCATCCCAGTAGCGCGCCAGAGGGCACGAGCACCCGCCATGTTGCGTCCATGGGTGGTGGTACGAGAACGATATTGAGGCATAACTATCTCCAAACAGGGTTGTAGGAGACCTCTAATTCATTATACTCTCGTCATCTCGGCGCAGACTTGGATCCAGCGCAGTCTACATGGATTCCAACCTGTACGGGAGTGACGGATAAATCGAGGCTCCACCAAGCTCTAATATATCAGAAACAGGAAGTAACAACGTGGCCAGCAGAAAAAATATACAGCCCGATCCCTTCATCGACTGGTTTCGCAGTTCGTCGCCCTATATCCATGCCCATCGTGGTGGCACCTTTGTCATCGTAATCAGTGGCGAGGCAGTAGCGGCTCCCAACTTCTCTCATCTAATCCAGGATGTCGCCCTGTTGCAGGGGCTGGGTATCCGGGTAGTACTGGTACATGGGGCACGGCCACAGGTGGAGGAGCGACTGCAGCAGCAGGGAGTCAGCATGCAGTATGTAAACGGCCTACGGCTAACCGATGACAGCGCCATCGCCTGCATCAAAGAGTCGGCTGGGGCGGTGCGAATCGAGATCGAGGGAGAGCTCTCAATGGGGGTGGCAAACTCACCAATGGCGGGCGCCAAAATCAGGGTGCTCTCAGGTAATTTTGTCACTGCCAAGCCGATCGGTATCCGCAACGGTGTTGACTACTGCCACACAGGAGAGGTACGGCGGGTCGATGTAGAGGCGATCCACAGCGCTCTTGAGAGCGGTGCAATCGTACTGGTTCCGCCACTCGGCTACTCCGCTACCGGCGATCTGTTTAATCTAAATGCCACCGATGTTGGTAGTGCGGTGGCAACCGCCCTGAATGCTGACAAATTGATATATCTGGTAGATGGTAAGGGTCTGAGCACTCCACACAGTAATAGCAACCTGCTACCAGATGAGATCGACGCCACTCTCAAGCGGCGCAGCAGACTACCAGACGAGCTGGCGCGCCAGCTCCACAATGCTGCAGAAGCGTGTCGCAACGGTGTCGTCCGGGCACATCTTGTCAGCCTCCAGCTCGATGGCGCCCTGCTGCGTGAACTATTTACCCGAGATGGTGCCGGCACTTTGATCACTGCCGAGCCATACGAGACTATCCGTAACGCCAGCCTGGGTGATGTGGTCGGTATTATGGAACTGCTCTCACCACTAGAAGAGAGTGGCGCACTGGTGCACCGTCCATGGGAGCTACTAGAGACAGAGATTAACCACTTTAGCGTGGCCGAGCGAGACGGCATGGTAATAGGGTGCGCTGCCATCTACTGCTACGCCAAAGAGCAGATGGCGGAGCTGGCCTGTGTCGCTGTCCACCCAGAGTATCAACACAAAGGCCTGGGGGATAAGCTGCTGGCGCGGATGGAGGAGCAGGCCAGAGGGAGGGGGATGCAGCAGATATTTGTCCTCACCACCCATACCGCACACTGGTTCCGGGAGCATGGGTTCAAGCAGTCGCCACTGAAGTCGCTACCGGTAAAGCGGCGCCAACTATACAACTATCAACGTAAATCCAAGGTGCTATTTAAGCATTTGGAGGAGTAGCAGGGCATGTCTCACGGTTCAAAAAAGGCGGTCATTACCGCCATTATCGCCAACAGCATAGTAACGGTCATAAAATTCATGGCTGCCATGGTGGGTGGCTCTGCGGCCATGATGAATGAGGCGGTACACTCCTTGATGGATAGCCTTAATCAGGGCTTTCTGTTCCTTGGTCTGCGTGAAGCTGAACGCCCCGCTGATAAAAACTATGCCTTTGGCCATGGCCAGAAAAAGTACCTGTGGAATCTCTGGAGCGCTATCGGCCTCTTCTCTATCGGTGCCGGACTGGGTCTCTCCCACGCTTGGCACTCGTGGCAGCAGATAGGGCATACAGAGGTGGCCGCCCCGGTAGAGATCTTGGGCACCTCATTCGACCCACTGACTATCAATCTGCTGGTACTGTTTATCGCCTTTCTGCTTGAGGGCTACTCCTTTCTGGTGGCACTGAAAGAGTACTATATAGCCATGCGCAGAGATGGCCACAGCAACCCCTTCAAGTACCTACTCCACTCCGATGACCCCACACTGGTGGCAGTAGTACTGGAGGACTCTGTAGCCATGATCGGGCTACTATTTGCTGCCCTCGGTATCGGTCTAGCTGCAATCACAGGTCAACCGCTGTGGGATATCTTCTTCTCTGCTCTAATCGCCGTAATGCTAGGTTTTATCGCCTTCTATCTGGGTTGGACTAATATGCGTTTCCTTGCCGATATGCGTGATCGAGTGGCAGAAAAAGCATTTCTTGAGGTGGCACTAGGGCATGGCGAGGTAGAGCGCTGCCACGATCTGCGCTCTATCGTTCTAGATGAAAATAACACCATACTGGTAGCCGAGATCGAACTAAGGGAGGAGACTATAGTCCCCGGACTGTATGAGCAGATAGCAGAGGATAGAAACGCCATTCTCGACCAAGTACCGGCAGGAAGACGGACCGAGGAGGCGATATACCGCTACGCCACCATGCGTGCGTCGGTTACCGCCACTATCTCACGGGCTGAACAGATCATCGATGAGCTGGAAGCGGCGGTTAAGAAGATAGTGCCACGAGTCAGCCATATCACCCTGGAGGTAGAGGGGATCTCGCAGCCGGATATACCACCAGCAGAGCGATGATCAGCTAACTATCGCCAAACTTTTCGACTACAACCCTATCCTTCCCCTCTCGCTTGGCTCGGTAAAGTGCGCGGTCAGATCTTGCCAACAGCATCTCCGGTGACTCATCATTGGTGTGCTCTGCCACACCTATAGAGACCGTCACTACCGGATAGATCTCCGCCCCATCCTGGATTGGAGGTATGTTGCGAATACCGACACGAATCCGCTCAAAAGCAACCATGGCCTCCTCCAGCGAGGTGTCTGGTAGCAGAATAGAGAACTCCTCACCACCATAACGCGCCAGCAGGTCAAATGGACGAATCAGATCCTGCATGGCCATCGAGATCTTTTGCAACACCAGATCACCAGCCTGATGACCATAGTTATCGTTGTACCGTTTGAAATCATCTACATCGATCATCCCCAGACAGAGAGTGGTATGATCTATAGCTGCTCGACTCAGTGCACGGGCAAAGGTCTTATCTAACCAACGCCGATTATGCAGCCCAGTCAGTGCGTCAATATTGGCGTGGGTCTCAAGATCGCTGATCGCCACATTACCCGAACGCAACCGATCGACCAATATATTAACAAGGTTACGTGCCACCCCCTCTGTATTGTCGATCATCCACCTTAAGCGGTCACGACTGATCACCAGTAGCCTAGAGTCCTCACTGGCCAACACCCAGGCCGATGGGTTGTATTGATCAAATACAGAGAGCTCACCAACACACTCGCCTGGACCAAAATAGGTGAGTGGTTGGCTACTGATCTGACTAAGATGTACGGTTAAGCCGCCAGACAGGAGGATAAATAGATTATCATTCCGCGCCTCAGGTGAAAGCAGCACCCCCCGAGCCAATAGCCTCCTCTCGACACACTGTTGTAGAATCGACTTCAGTGCTTTTTCCTCCACCCCTCGAAACAGAGCACTACCTCCTATAAAATCCTGACCTTGGCCAGAAAACTCTGTATCTATATGATTTGCAGTCGATTTCATTACATAAACCCGCCTCTACCAGACAATCACCTAATGATCCTTTGAATACACCGAAGGTTCTCCAAATT
>CBFDBF010000045.1:0-8681 GCA_965602975.1 uncultured Gammaproteobacteria bacterium
CTCACGCATCTCCCGCTCTAGCTCGGTCAAGCTGTTCTGGAAGCACTCCCGCTCTGCCAGAAGCTCCATATAGTCAGCCACCGCCTGGGCCTGCTTGGGCAGCTCTACTCCGAGAGATGGCAGTCGCCACAACATCGGGGCAATACTGCAATCCACCAGAGTCATATCATCGTTCATAAAGTATGGCCTGGAGGCAAAGACTGGTGCTGTAGCGGTCAAACTATCCCGTAGGTCTTTACGCGCCTTGGTCGCACTCTTGCCACCTTTATGGATTATATCCATCAAACTGTACCAGTCACGATCTACCCGATACATGTAGAGGCGTGAAGTGGCTCGAGAGACAGGATCTACCGGCAACAGAGGCGGATGGGGAAAGCGCTCCTCTAGATACTCCATAATGATACGTGACTCATAGAGGATAAGATCACGATCCACCAGAGTTGGCAGTGTCCCGTAAGGGTTTAGATCCATCAAATCATCAGGGAGATTCAGTGGATCAACATCTATTATATTAACGGTTATATTCTTCTCCGCCAGTACCATACGCACCCTATGGCTATATGGACAGGTTGAATTCGAATAGAGCACCATAACCGATCGTTTATTGGTCACAACTGCCATCTTTTATACTCCAAATTATAATGCTGGTATGGTACTTAACTGTACCTAAACAACCATTATAACCCCATGTGTCAAACGCTAAACGCAAAAAGAGACGCACTACAAGCGTGCGTCCCTCTATGTGAACTTCAACTGTGCTTAATGGATGTCCTTCCAGTACTCCTTCTTCAGCAGATAGGCGAGGACAAAGAAGATGGCTATAAAAAGCAGCACCCACTTACCCATCTGCTGCCGCTTGAGCTGAATCGGCTCACCGACATAGCTAAGAAATGCCGTCAGATCACGGGCAACCTGATCATACTCTTCAGCGCTTATGGTTCCGGGGGTCACCTGCTCAAAACGGTCAAACACCATCTGCTCACCATGCTTAACAAACAGCGCCTTCTGTGCGCCCTGTAGCTGCCATAGTACGTGCGGCATACCGACATCAGGAAAAACGATGTTATTCACCCCAAACGGACGACTCTCATCTATATAGAAGCTACGAAAATAGGTGTAGAGCCAATCTACACCACGCGCCCTGGCAATGACACTCAGATCGGGTGGAGCAACTCCAAACCAACTCTCTGCATCTGCCGGATCCATAGCAATATTCATGGTGTCACCAATCTTATCGGTGATGAACATCAGGTTCTCCTCAACCTCTTCTTCGGTCAGACCAAGATCCTGAGCCATACGGTTATAACGCTGGTACTTGGCCGAGTGGCAGCTCAGGCAGTAGTTCATAAAGTACTTAGCACCACGTTGCAGAGAGTCACGATCTGATATATCGATATCGGCAGAATCGAGATGAATACCTCCACCAACAGCCAACCCCAACACAGGCACCACAGATAACAAAAATGCAATGATCAACTTTTTCATGAAGTCACCCTCTCTGGAACAGGCTTGGTCTTATCCATCTGACTATATATTGGCATCAACAGGAAGAAGGCGAAGTAGTATATCGTCCCTATCCGCGCCAGGAGGGTGTAAAGATCTGTACTCGCTTCCATACCCAGAAACCCAAGCATGATAAAGTCGAGCGCAAACAGCCACAACAGCACCTTGTAGAGGGTACCCTTATAACGTATTGACTTGACCGGACTACGATCGAGCCAAGGGAGGAAAAACATAATCAGGATCGAACCAAACATCGCCACCACACCGGGGAAGGCGGAACCGGCTATAGATGGCACCGCCCGCAATATGGCGTAGAACGGAGTGAAGTACCAGACCGGAGCGATATGCAGCGGGGTCTTCAGCGAATTAGCCGGCTCGAAGTTAGGGTGTTCAAGACAGTACCCCCCCATCTCCGGCGCATAAAACACAACTGCCGCAAAGATGAACAGAAAGCCCGCCACAGCGGCAATATCCTTCACCATGTAATAGGGGTGAAATGGGACACCATCTTTCGGAATACCGTTCTCATCCTTGTTCTC
The DNA here is from genome assembly GCA_965602975.1 of uncultured Gammaproteobacteria bacterium. Lineage (GTDB taxonomy): Bacteria > Pseudomonadota > Gammaproteobacteria > Chromatiales > Chromatiaceae > CBFDBF01. The sequence continues at coordinate 2,043 of CBFDBF010000045.1, forward strand.
TTTGATCTCAATGCCGTCCGGATTGTTAGAACCCACCTTGTGTAGTGCTACGACATGCACAAACACCAGAGCCGCCAGCAAGAATGGCAGCAGAAAATGGAGGGCAAAAAAGCGGTTCAGGGTGACATCAGAGATGACATAGTCACCCCGAATCCAGACACCCAGATCTTCACCAACAAACGGTACAGCACTGAACAGATTGACGATAACCTGCGCACCCCAGTAGGACATCTGACCCCACGGCAGTAGATAGCCCATAAAAGCGGTCGCCATCATCACCAGATATACGATCACTCCAATGATCCAGAGCAGCTCACGCGGTTTACGATATGAGCCGTACATCAGACCACGGAACATATGCAGGTAAATCACCACAAAAAAGGCGGATGATCCAGTAGAGTGCATATAGCGAATCAGCCAGCCCCAGTCGACATCGCGCATGATGTATTCGACTGAACCAAAAGCCAGCTCTGCATCCGGCTTATAGCTCATCGCCAGCCAGACACCGGTAACAACCTGTAACACCAGCACCAGCAAGGCCAAAGAGCCCATAAAGTACAACCAGTTAAAATTCTTTGGCGCATAGTATTCAGCCAAATGCTCATTCCACACCTTGGTGAGCGGAAAGCGTTCATCTACCCAGTTCATGAAGCTCATCAGGAGGCCCCTCCATCTTCACCCACTAATATCTGGGTATCGGTAATATATGTATGTTTGGGGATCACTAGATTGGTTGGTGCCGGCACGCCAGCATAGACACGACCGGCCAGGTCAAATCGAGAACCGTGACATGGACAGTAAAAGCCACCCTTCCACTCTGGGCCAAGATCTTCTGGTGCCATATCGGGGCGATAAGTTGGTGAGCAGCCCAGATGGGTACAGATACCGATGGCCACCATATACTCCTGCTTGATAGAGCGCTGAGCATTTTGACAATACTCCGGCTGCTGCGGCATAGCGGACTCTGGATCTGCCAGAATGGGATCCAGTGTGGGCAGGTCCGCAAGGTTTTTCTCGGTACGCCGCACAATCCAGACCGGCTTACCACGCCACTTGACTGTCAACATCTGACCCGGCTCCAGTTTACTGATATCTGCCTCAACCGGCGCCCCTGCCGCCTTCGCCTTCTCACTTGGAGCCCAAGCTGCCAAAAATGGATACGCTACAAAACCGGTACCGATGGCACCAACCACACTAGTCGCAGCAGTCAACATCCGCCGCTTTTTTAGATCAACGCCACCTGCGCTCATTACACAATCCCCCAAGTCAACAAAACAGCTTCAGACCCCCATCCTAACAGCAGGCGAGGCCTGGCGATAGCCGCAAAATCGCCTGCACATTTTCCGGCAATAGACTACAAAGGTCAAGCATCAGCTGCTGCTTATACTACCCTACAGCACGCCCTCTCTCCTTCTGAGGCAAAGGGGCAGCACCTACTAATCAAAACCACAGCCACCCCTCTTCTCTATATCTATATCTCACACCGAGTTGGGGACATCCAGAAACTGGTGCTCCAACCCAAACCGCTCTGCCAGATGCGCGCCAAGTGCCTGCACCCCAAACAGCTCGGTCGCATGATGCCCGGCAGCAAAATAGTGGATCCCCAGCTCACGCGCCAAGTGGAGCGTCTGCTCTGAAACCTCGCCACTGATGAAGGCATCAGCCCCCAGCGCCGCCGCCTGCACAATCTGTCCCTGTGCCGCCCCACTGCACCACGCCACTCGCCGAATCGTATCGCTCCCCCCCAACAGGTGGAGCGGTGCTCGCTCTAGAGCCAGCTGAATACGCTGGGTAAACTCGGTGGCAGACTCCGGATGAGTCAACTCCGCCTGCCAGAGCAGCCCCTCCTCAACAGCAGCCCCAGACAGACCTAGCCGCTCTCCCAATAGATAGTTATTCCCTAACTCTGGATGGGCATCCAGCGGCAGATGATAGGCGACCAAGGCAAGGCCACCACGATAGAGGGCTCCCACCCGCCGCCCCTTGATTCCGGTAAGCGGGACAGGCTCGCCCCGCCAGAAGAGCCCATGATGTACCAGCAGCAGATCCGCCTCTAGCTCCACCGCCCCATCAATCGCCGCTTGGCAGGCGGTCACCGCTGAGACTATACGCTCTATCCTATGACTACCAACATCCACCTGTAGCCCGTTAGGACAGTAGTCATCAAAGGCATTAACAGCCAGCAACTCACCGCAATAACTCTCTAAACTATTCAGCTCTACCATAACCGCCCCTCACTATTGGTGACCGAGGGAACATGTTAAAGTAGACGCATCATGAAACTCCAGCGATTCTTTATCTTTGCACTGATCTCCATCGCCGCCGGTCTAGTGGCCGCCTTTGTGATGCTGAAACTGCTCCCACAGGAGCAGGCGGTCACCGTAGACCCCACACCGCCGCCACCTGCGCCCACAATCTATCGCCCCAGCACCCAGACTATAGGACCAGCATCATATGCAGATGCAGTAGCGCGAGCCACCCCGGCCGTAGTCAATATCTACACCGCCAAGATCACTGTGCGGCAGGGCAATCCACTCTTCGATGACCCGGTATTCCGCCGTTTCTTCGGAAACAAGTTTCCCGGACAAACCAGGAAAAGATTGCAGACCAGCCTCGGTTCAGGGGTAATCATCAGCCCGGATGGTTACATCATGACTAATCACCATGTAGTGGATGATGCTGATCAAATCCGCGTGGTCCTGGCCGATGGACGCACTATACAGGCGGAGGTCATAGGTAATGACCCTGAGACCGATCTCGCCCTGCTGCACACCGATGAGAAAAATCTACCCGCCCTCAATATCGGTAACTCCGACACCCTGCGGGTAGGCGATGTGGTGCTGGCCATCGGCAACCCCTTCGGCGTAGGTCAAACCGTCACCATGGGTATTGTCGGCGCCACCGGCCGTAGTCAGTTGGGTATCAACACATTTGAGAACTTCATCCAGACCGATGCCGCGATAAATCCCGGCAACTCTGGCGGTGCACTTATAAATGCCGCAGGAGATCTGATCGGTATCAATACCGCCATCTTCTCCAAGAGTGGCGGCTCTCACGGTATCGGCTTTGCCATCCCGGTAAAACTGGCAGAGAGCATAATGCAGCAGATAGTCACTCACGGCCGCGTGGTACGCGGCTGGCTCGGCATCGCCGGACAGGATGTAACCCCGCAACTGGCACGCTCATTTAACCTAAAAGAGGTGGGGGGCATTCTCATCTCTGGGGTGCTGGAGGATGGCCCAGCCGACAACGCCGGAATCAAACCAGGTGACATCATCACCCATATTGGCGACCACTCTCCAGAGCGGGCTAGTGATGCGCTCCACATTATATCCATGCTACCTCCGGGAGAGAAGGTACAGGTAAAAGGGTGGCGCGGTCAGAAACGGATAGAGGCCAAAGTCATGGTGATCGAGCGCCCCCAATCCGAGTAGTAGCCTCTACAGCCACAAACCGACAATGCAGTCTACCAAGGGTAGTCGTCAAGTCTCCGACTCTAACTGATGAGATGTCCGACCTGAGTGATGAACTACAGGAGTTGATTCACACCTTTAGAATTCGCTGGTTTTAATATTGGACTGAAGTCCGACCTATCACAGTATGCTAAAAACCACCATCACCCAGGTGCAGACTGGGGTTCATGAGTACTGTTTATTAACCACAGAGGTTCACAGAGTTGCTGCAATAACCACTCTCTGTGTGCCTCTGTGCTCTCTGTGGTAAAAATTGTCAGATTAAATGTGGGTCGGGTTTCAGGCCGGCAATAGATCTCAACTTCAGCACCGCTGTCGGACTGAAGTCCGACCTACAGGCCAACAATAAAAAGCAGAGAGATTAATGCCCCATATAAGGCTTTAGGTGATTACTGCCAGGGCCGCCAGAAGAGCGCTATTCTCAACCGGGGTACCGACGGTGATACGCAGGTACTGGTCGATCCGGGGCTGGTTGAAGTGGCGTACCAAGACCCCCTGCTGCCGCAGTTTGGCTGCCAGCTCAGCACCATCCTGCTCTGGATGACGCACAAATAGAAAGTTGGCTGCAGATGGCAGCAGCTCAAATCCCGACTCTTGTAGCTGTGCCGATAGCCGATCACGCTCATCTATGATCAGTTGACACCTCTGCTGGAAATACTCCTCATCCTCAAATGCAGCCACAGCAGCAGCGAGGGCAAGACGATCTAGCGGATAGGAGTTGAAGCTATCTTTGACCCGCTCTAACCCTTCAATCAGGGCGCTATCTCCCATCGCCAGACCGATACGCAACCCGGCCAAAGAGCGCGATTTTGAAAGCGTCTGCACCACCAGCAGATTAGGGTAACTATTGACCAGTGCTACCGCACTATCGCCCCCAAAATCGATATAGGCCTCATCCAGCACCACCACTGAGTCACGATTATACTCCAGGAGACGCTCCACCTCGGAGAGTGGCAGTAGCCGCCCAGTCGGTGCATGGGGGTTGGGGAAGATAATCCCGCCATTGGGTCGTAAGTAGTCATCGACCTGGAGAGAGAGATCCTCCGCCAGCGGTACGGTTTTATAGTCGATCCCATAGAGGCCACAATAAACCGGATAGAAACTATAGGTGACATCAGGGAACAGTAGCGGCTTGGAGTGCTGTAACAGGGCGCAAAAGGTATGCGCCAGGACCTCATCCGAGCTGTTACCGACAAATACCTGTTGCGGCTGTAGCCCATAGTAGCTAGCTACCACCTCACGCAGCTGGATAGAGGTAGGCTCAGGATAGAGTCGCAGGCTCTCATCCAACACCCCCTCTATCGCCGTAATAACTCGAGGTGAGGGGCCGTATGGATTCTCGTTGGTATTCAGTTTGACCAGCTTTTCGCCCCGCGGCTGCTCTCCCGGGATATAGGGTGATAGCTGTTTGACCACAGGACTCCAGTAGCGGCTCATGTTCTAATCCCTCTCTCGCTTGAAGCGATACTCGGCAGCACGTGCGTGTGCTGTCAACCCCTCCTCCCGCGCCAGAGTAGCAGCGGTGCGCCCTAGAGTCTCTGCACTCTCGGGTGAGGCCATAATCAGGCTGGAACGCTTCTGAAAATCAGCCACCCCCAGAGGAGAGAAGAAGCGCGCCGTGCCAGAGGTTGGCAGCACATGGTTTGGCCCAGCACAGTAATCTCCAAGGGGTTCAGAGCTGTGCCGCCCTAGAAAGATCGCCCCTGCATGGCGAATCTTCTCTACCAGCTGCAGCGGCTCCTCTACCGACAGCTCCAGATGCTCTGGGGCGATCCTGTTGGCCACTGCACACGCCTCATCCAGATCCCGGCAGTGAATCATACCTCCACGCTTGCTAAGAGCGGCGGCGATAATCGGTTGCCGCTCCATAGTTGGGAGCAGCCGCTTGATGCTCGTTTTGACCCGCTCTATCTGCTCCAGATCTGGAGATAGCAGAATAGATTGTGCATCCTCATCATGCTCAGCCTGGGAGAATAGATCCATCGCAATCCAGTCTGGATTGCTCCTACCGTCACAGATCACCAGGATCTCTGAAGGCCCAGCCACCATATCAATACCCACCCGTCCAAACAGAGCGCGCTTGGCAGTCGCTACATAAATATTACCCGGCCCAACAATTTTATCTACTACCGGAACTGTCTCGGTACCATAAGCAAGTGCCGCTACCGCCTGTGCCCCACCGATGGTAAAGACCCGTTCGACCCCCGCTATATGGGCTGCCGCCAGCACCATATCGTTTACCTTGCCCCGCGGGGTCGGCACCACCATCAGCAGCTCACCCACCCCGGCCACCTTGGCCGGAATCGCATTCATTAACACAGATGAGGGGTATGATGCCTTGCCTCCTGGCACATATAGACCGACCCGGTCTAACGGGGTCACCTGCTGTCCCAGCATGGTGCCATCCTCTTCACTATAGCGCCACGACTCCATCTTCTGCCGCTCAGCGTAGCTGTGAATCCGGCTGGCGGCGTGCTCTAGCGCCTTCCGCTGTGGCTTGTCAATACTGTCCCAGGCCTGCTGTAGCCGCTCACCTTTAAGCTCCAGAGCAGCGCCGCTATCCGGCTGCCAGCTATCGAACCGACTAGTGTACTCCAGCAGCGCCCGGTCCCCGCGGGTACGGATATCGGCAATAATTCCACTGACGGTCGCCACGACCGCTGTATTAGTGATCGCCTCCCATGCCAACAGCTCTGTGAGCTGCTGCTCAAAGCCTGAGTCTATAGTTTTTAGCGTGCGTATATCCAGCATGGTTCTATCCACTTTATCCTCTATTAACTGCCCCCCGCAGAACCTCTACCACCCCATGCAGGGTAGAATATTTCATCTTCCAGGATGCCTTGTTAACCACCAGCCGAGAGCTGATATCAGCAACATGCTCCAGCGGGACCAACCCATTGGCCTTGAGAGTATTACCACTCTCCACCAGATCAACGATTAGATCAGACAGCCCAACAATCGGAGCCAGCTCCATAGAGCCGTAGAGTTTGATGATCTCCACCTGCTGCCCCTTGGCGGCAAAATGGTGACGCGCAGAGTTCACATACTTGGTAGCAATACGCAGCCGATTGCCACTGGTCTCGGCACCACTGTATCCGGCCACCATAAGGCGACACTTGGCAAGCTCCAGATCGAGCAGCTCATACAGCCCCTCACCCCCATGCTC
>CBFDBF010000046.1:0-8544 GCA_965602975.1 uncultured Gammaproteobacteria bacterium
ACTAGCGTGATTATCATGGATGATCCACCTAGCGTGGCTCGTAGGGGGAGGGGGGATCTATCCCTATTTGCGGAGTAGAGATACCTGAATTCGCCGGTTCAGGTATAATCACCTAATGGAACTTACTCTAATTCAAAAAGTGGTGGTACTGGCTGTGCCGGTGCTGCTCGCTATCACCGTACATGAGGCGGCTCACGGCTGGATGGCAGCTCGGTTGGGGGATAAAACTGCGCAGATGCTGGGGCGGGTTACGCTCAATCCTCTGCGTCATATCGACCCGCTGGGGACGGTGGCTCTGCCTCTGCTGATGTTTATGTTCAGTAATTTTCTGTTCGGATGGGCCAAACCGGTACCGGTAGATGCGAGGAACTTCAGGCAGCCACGCAAGGACATGGGGATAGTGGCCTTGGCCGGTCCTGCGTCTAATCTGATTATGGCGTTTATCTGGGCTCTGCTGGTCAAGCTTGGGGCTCTGCTCTACACATCGATGGATGCGATTGCTCTACCGCTGATGTTGATGGGGACGGCTGGGGTCATGATTAATACTGTATTGATGGCACTAAATATCATGCCGATCCCCCCATTGGATGGCGGCCGGGTGCTGAATTCATTGCTGTCACCTAAACACTCGATGATGTTCTCTAAACTAGAGCCTTACGGCCTGTTTATTGTGGTTGGTCTGTTGCTCTCCGGGATATTGGGCAGGGTTATATGGCCGATAATAAATTTTACTATTCAGATGCTTCCCGCCTCTGATATTGTGCCTAAAATGCTTGCAATTCTCTTTGCAGGATAGCGAGGAAGATCGTTTTGAATTCAGCTACTTCCCAGCAGTCTCGTGTTCTCTCTGGTATGCGTCCTACTGGTCGTCTCCATTTAGGCCACTATCACGGTGTACTGAAAAATTGGGTGAAGCTGCAGCACCAGTATGACTGCTTTTTCTTTGTTGCCGATTGGCACGCCCTGACCACCCACTATGATGATCCATCTATCATCCAGGAGAGTGTTTGGGAGATGGTGATAGATTGGCTAGCAGCAGGGATCAACCGGGGTGAGGCCAAGCTGTTTATCCAGTCTCAGGTGCCGGAGCATGCAGAGCTGCATCTACTGCTTTCGATGATCACTCCGCTAGGCTGGCTGGAGCGGGTACCAAGTTACAAGGATCAGCAGGAGAGACTCAAGGAGAGGGATCTGGCAACCTACGGTTTTCTGGGATACCCACTACTACAGGCGGCAGATATATTGATCTATAAGGCTGGGTTGGTTCCAGTTGGTGAGGATCAGGTAGCCCATGTTGAGCTGACGCGTGAAGTGGCGCGCCGTTTTAACCATATCTATGGGCGTGAGGTTGGGTTTGAGCAGGCGGCAGAGGAGGCGGTGAAGAAGATAGGTAAGAAGGGTGCCAAGCTGTATCGGCATTATCGTCAGGCCTATCAGGAGCAGGGTGATCAGGCGGCTTTAGAGGCGGCACAGGCTCTGCTGAATGAGCAGCAGAACATTACTGTAAATGATCGGGAGAGGTTGCTGGGACACCTTGAGGGTGGCGGCCGGGTTATCTTGCCAGAGCCGCAACCTATGTTAACCAAGGCATCCAAGATGCCGGGACTGGATGGACAGAAGATGTCCAAATCATATGGCAATACTATCGCCCTGCGAGATGAGCCAGAGGTGATAGAGAAGGCACTGCGTACTATGCCAACCGATACCAATAGAGTACGGCGTAACGATCCGGGTGATCCAGCACGCTGTCCGGTATGGGAGTTTCACCGGGTATATTCAGATCCTGAGGTGCAGGAGTGGGTACAGGATGGGTGTCGCACCGCCGGTATAGGCTGTGTCGAGTGTAAACAGCCGGTTATCGATGCCGTATTGCTAGAGTTGAAACCTATCCAGGAGCGAGCCAGAGAGTTTGAGCAGCAGCCAGACTTGGTGCGGAGTATCATTGCTGAGGGGTGCGAAGAGGCGCGGGATGTGGCGCAAGATACCATGGATGAGGTGCGGCAAGCGATGTCGCTAAACTACCGTCCATGAGTACTCTTGAGACGCAATCCCCAGAGCAGAAGGAGATGCCATTTGCCATAGTTGAGGGGCAGGCGTGGTCTACGCTGCCAAAGGATTTATATATCCCGCCCGATGCCCTGGAGGTGTTTCTGGATGCCTTTGAGGGACCGCTTGATCTGCTGCTCTATCTGATCAAGCGGCAGAACCTTGATATCCTCGATATCCCCCTAGCCCAGATCACCGCGCAGTATATGGAGTATGTAGAGTTGATGAAGGAGATGCGCCTGGAGTTGGCAGCAGAGTATCTGGTAATGGCAGCGATGCTGGCAGAGATCAAGTCTCGTATGTTGCTACCTCGCCAAACCGAGAGAGAGGAGGATGAGAATGATCCTCGGGCCGAGCTGATTCGGCGGCTACAGGAGTATGAGCGGTACAAACAGGCAGCGATTGATCTGGATGCGTTGCCCCGGATGGAGCGCGATCTACTGCCGACCGATGTCGAAGTACCAGAGAAGATAGTAGAGCTACGCCATCCAGATATTGAACTGCGTGAGCTGCTGCTTGCTATGCAGGAGGTGATGCGACGGGCTGATCTGTTTTCGCAGCACCATATACAGATGGAGCCGCTCTCTATGCGTGAACGGATGTCGCTAATTCTAGATAGTGTCGGTAGTGACTCGTTTATTCAGTTCCATGAGCTTTTCACTCTGGAAGAGGGGAGGCCAGGGGTGGTGATCACATTTCTGGCGATGTTGGAGTTACTGAAAGATAGTCTAATTGAGATAGTCCAGGCAGAGCCGTTTGGGCCGATACATATAAAGGCGGTTGCATTCTGATGTCTACAAACCAGAAGATCAAGCAGATTATCGAAGCGGCCCTGTTGGCTGCGGGCAGACCTTTAAGCCTGGATAACCTGTTGAACCTCTTTCTGCACGATGAGCGGCCAGAGCGTCAGGCTCTACGCAGTACAATCGAGGAGCTGCAGCAGGAGTATGTGGATCGATCGATCCAACTGGTGGAGGTGGGAAGCGGTTATCGGATCAATGTGCGTTCCGAGTTTGTCCCCTGGATCTCTCGGCTGTGGGAGGAGCGTCCTCCTAGATACTCACGTGCCCTGCTGGAGACGCTGGCACTGATTGCATATCGCCAGCCAATCACTCGGGGAGAGATCGAAGATGTACGTGGGGTTAGCGTCAGCAGCAGTATCATCAAGACCTTGATGGAGCGAGAGTGGATTCGGGTAGTTGGGCAGCGCGATGTACCGGGCAAGCCATCTCTGCTTGCCACCACCAAAGAGTTTCTGGACTATTTTGGAATGAAGGGGTTGGGTGAGCTACCAACTCTGGCCGAGATTAAGGATCTGGACTCTTTCGATGGTGAATTGGATCTGGCGGCGGATGCTGATACAGATGCAGCAGATGAGAGTGATGGTGATGAGGTTATAGAGGTAGAGGGTACAGTTGACGCTCCAGCTCCAGTAGAGGTGGTAGAGCAGTCAGACGATAGCAGTGAACAGCATGACGGATGATACCGGCAGTCCCAGTGGTGAACGCCTGCAAAAATTGCTCGCTAATGCTGGATTGGGTTCACGCCGAGAGATAGAGAGGTGGATCGAGGCTGGGCGGATACGGCTCAACGGCAATATAGCCAAACTGGGCGATCGAGCTGGGCCGGATGATCAGATTCAGATAGACAAACGCCGCATCAAGGTACCCAGTATAAGCTCGGTAGAGCGTCAGATTATCCTCTATAACAAGCCGGAGGGGGAGCTGGTTACCCGCTCCGATCCCGAGGGGCGTCCCACCATATTTCAGCGTCTACCCAAACTAAAGAGTGGTCGTTGGATCGCCGTTGGCAGGCTGGATATAAACAGTAGCGGCCTGCTTCTGTTGACTACCGATGGAGAGCTGGCCAACCGTCTGATGCATCCATCCCGTTCGATCGAAAGAGAGTATGCAGTACGAGTGTTGGGCGAGGTTACTACTGAGAATCTACAGCAGTTGGTAGCGGGGGTAGAGCTGGAAGATGGGCAAGCTCGGTTTGAAGATATTGTTGAGTCTGGAGGGGATGGGGCCAACCGCTGGTTTCATGTGGTGATTGTAGAGGGGCGTAATCGTGAGGTGCGGCGATTGTGGGAGACGGTTGGTGCCAAGGTGAATCGGTTAAAACGGGTCCGTTTTGGCCCAGTCATGTTGGATAAACGGCTGCTGGTAGGGCGTTGGCGGGAGCTCGAACCACAAGAGTTATCGCCGCTACTGGAGCTGGCCGGTCTGGAGGCTGAGAAGAGGACAAAAAAGGGTTCTGGCAAGAAGCACTCTCATAGAGATACTGCTCGGCCTAAACAGCGACAGCAGCGGGCAGATCGTAGTGGTAACAGAAGCGGTAGAAATAGACGGCCACGATGAAGCCCTCTCCCAAGAGGCTACAGATGGTGTTCGACCTTCTGCTGGAGCGGTATGGGGAGCAGGGGTGGTGGCCAGGAGATAGTCCGTTTGAGATGATGGTCGGCGCGATCCTTACTCAGAACACCACATGGAGCAGTGTAGAGAGGGCCATACACAATCTACAACAGGCGGGGACTCTCTCATTACCAAAGTTATTGGCACTACCACAGGATGATCTGGCAGAGCTGATCAGGCCATCTGGCTATTTTAACATCAAGGCGGGGCGGCTCAAAAACCTCTGCAGGTTTCTACAGAGTAGCGGGGGTGAGACCGCGCTGCACAAGATGGAGACAACTCCCCTGCGTGAAGCACTACTGGCGGTGAATGGAGTGGGGCCGGAGACAGCGGATGATATCCTTCTCTACGCCTTTGAGCGGCCAGTTTTCATCATCGACAGTTACACTCGGAGGATCTTCAGTCGCCTCGGTATGGTTGCTGGTAAAGAGCCGTATGAGCAGCTGCGTTGCTGGTTTGAACGCTCCTTGGGGAGAGATGTCAAACTCTACAGTGAGTATCATGCCCTGATCGTACGGCACGCTAAAGAGGCCTGCAGTAGCAAACCAAACTGTAGTGGCTGTCCACTTGACAGGTTGTGTGTTAAGCATGGGTTATCATAATAAATACGATGATATACAATATATTACAGATTATTCTTTACAGTTAACATTAATAACGATTTGACTCTAAAATCATAGGAATAATGGTCGGATTCCGCTAAAATCAGAGACATGAGCATAGATGAAGAGAGCAAAGACAAAGATGGTGGCGTGGCGCTACAGGAGGCGAAACCGCAACTTAAGCGCCCGTCAATGTATCGGGTGATCCTGTTGAATGATGACTACACCCCGATGGATTTCGTGGTTGAGGTCTTAGAGAGGTTCTTTCAGATGGATAGCGCCAAGGCGAGCCAAATAATGCTGCATGTCCATACCCGCGGTATGGGGGTGTGCGGAGTCTTTACCCGAGATATAGCAGAGAGCAAAGTGGCGCAGGTTAATGATCATGCGCAGAGTAATGAGCATCCACTACTCTGTACTATGGAAGAGAGCTGAGCGGTGTCAATTTTAAGCAGAGATTTGGAGTTTACCCTGAGTCAGGCCTTTGAGCAGGCGCGGGCGCGGCGGCATGAGTTTATCACTGTGGAGTATATGCTTCTGGCGCTGCTGGATAACCCAGCGGCACTCGATGTACTGCGCGGCTGTGGGGTAGATACACTGACTCTGCGCAATGATATTGAGGAGTTCGTCAACGATAACACTCCGCTAGTGCCAGAGGGTGAGGAGCAGGAGGTGCAGCCAACACTTGGGTTTCAGCGGGTGCTACAACGGGCGGTATTCCATGTGCAATCATCCGGGCGGGATGAGGTGACTGGTGCTAATGTTCTGGTGGCGATCCTTAGTGAGCAGGAGTCACATGCAACCTATCTATTGGATCGCCAGGGGGTTTCTCGTCTTGATCTGCTCAACTATATCTCCCATGGTATCTCGGATGAGGTGGCAGTAGAACCATCTAAGGGTGAAGAGCAGCAGGAGACAGAGGCACCAGCAGCTACCCCACTGGAGAGCTACACCACCAACCTCAACCGGCAGGCAGAGCAGGGCAAGATCGATCCGCTGATTGGGCGGGATATAGAGATAGAACGGACTGCACAGATCCTCTGTAGGCGCAGCAAGAACAACCCTCTACTGGTAGGTGATGCCGGGGTTGGCAAGACCGCTATTGCCGAGGGGTTGGCGCGGATGGTGGTGAAAAAAGAGGTGCCAGAGGTACTGCTGGACTGCACTATATATTCCCTTGATCTAGGCAGCCTGCTGGCTGGAACCAAGTATCGAGGTGACTTTGAGAAGCGTCTGAAGGCGCTATTGATACAGCTGCAGCAGGAGCCAAAAGCAATTCTCTTTATCGATGAGATACACACCATTATCGGGGCTGGGGCAACTTCAGGCGGAGTTATGGACGCCTCTAATCTGATCAAGCCGGTACTCTCTTCAGGTGAGTTGCGCTGCATCGGATCTACTACATATCAGGAGTTCCGTGAGATCTTTGAGAAAGATCGTGCCTTGGCGCGCCGTTTCCAGAAGGTAGACATTAAAGAGCCTAGCGTAGAGGAGACGATAGAGATCCTTAAAGGGCTGAAGAGCCGTTTTGAGCAGCATCATGGGGTGGAGTACTCTGTTGCTGCTCTAAAATCTGCTGCTGAGCTGTCGGCTCGCTATATCAATGACCGCCAACTGCCGGATAAGGCGATCGATGTGATTGATGAGGCGGGAGCCAATGTGCAGCTACAGCCGGCTGACCAGCGTGACCAGGCTATCGATGTCGCAGCAGTGGAGAAGATCGTAGCCAAGATGGCGCAGATTCCACCACAGAGTGTCTCCCTTTCTGATATCGAGCAGCTACGCTCTCTTGATAGTGATCTTAAACTTGTGGTGTTTGGGCAGGATACTGCCATCGACACCATGACTGCTGCCATGCGGATAAGCCGCACCGGTCTGGGTAGTGCGGAGCGACCAACCGCCTCCCTGTTGTTTGCTGGGCCTACCGGTGTAGGTAAGACCGAGGTAGCTCTACAGCTATCCAAAATCATGGGGATGAGGTTGATCCGTTTCGATATGTCGGAGTATATGGAGCACCATACCGTCTCTCGTCTGATCGGTGCGCCTCCCGGTTATGTTGGTTACGATCAGGGGGGGCTATTAACCGAAGAGGTGAACAAGCATCCGCACTCTGTGTTGCTGTTAGATGAGATTGAGAAGGCGCACCCAGATATCTTTAATCTGCTGTTACAGGTGATGGATCACGGCACGCTCACCGACAACAATGGACGCAAGGCCGATTTCCGTAGTGTGGTTATTATCATGACCACTAATGCTGGAGCCACAGAGATGAGTCGTACCTCTATCGGGTTCACTCCGCAAGATAACTCCAGCGACACCATGCAGGTTATTAAACGCACCTTCTCGCCGGAGTTTCGCAACCGCCTGGATGCGGTTGTACAGTTCAATCCACTCTCTCCGGATGTTATCGCGCATGTGGTCGATAAGTTTCTTTTCGAGCTAGAGGGTCAGTTGGAGCAGAAGGGTGTATTTCTGGAGATAGAGCAGGAGGCAAGAGAGTGGCTAGCCAAACATGGCTATGACGACAAGATGGGAGCCAGACCGATGGCTCGTATGATCCGAGATAAAATCAGTAAACCATTAGCCGAAGAGCTGCTATTTGGTAAATTGGCAGCGGGTGGAGTGGTTCGGATTGGCATCACAGATGGAGAGATAACCTTTGAGCTGGAGAGCCGGTTAGTTACCGCTACTGATTAACGGCACCGTCCCACCATGCCGGGCGTGCCCCAGCATCTAGTGGTAATACTTGATTGTTGGTTTTTACCGCAGAGGCACAGTGCCGTGCTGTGTAATGGCTTCTCTTAACGTGCTCGGTAGGTGATGCGCCCTTTACTTAGATCATACGGGGTCAACTGCACGGTCACAGTATCACCGGTCAGTATCCTGATGTAATACTTACGCATCTTGCCTGAGATATGGGCAGTGACTACATGACCATTTTCCAACTCAACCCGGAACATGGTGTTAGGGAGGGTCTCAATAACAGTACCCTCCATTTCAATAAAATCTTCTTTGGCCATTCGTTTTCCTTCAAAACCACTAACTTGCTGAATTTGCGAGCAGTATTATACCATGAAACTATTGTGGCTGTCCTGTTGACTAAAGAGTCCAAATCCCCAGATAGCGATTCGCCACTGCTTCCAGGGTCTCTAAACCCCTCTTTATAACCTGACCGCAGTCGCTTCAAACAAAAAGCCCTGCTTGGTAGCATGGCTTGGGTGGGGTATTATCTGTTATATTATAAACAATTGCTCTCTAACTCGGTTTTTTGGAGGTTTATCGTATTTGGGGTCAGTGTAAAAATTCTTGAGATTGAAGAGGTGAATGCACCAGATGCTGGTTGCGAGTTTTTACGCTGACACTAAACTTAATTGTCGCAGAAGGAGAAGTAGATATGAGCGAGTCTCCTAATCAGCAAAACGACGAACATGGGAACGATTCACTTCCATTTGCCGCACCCTGTAAAAAGCTGGAATTTACCG
>CBFDBF010000047.1:0-8496 GCA_965602975.1 uncultured Gammaproteobacteria bacterium
CCCTTTAAGTTGCTCACCAAAGTATTCCACCATATCGTTGCGTTCTGCCTCACCATGTACCAGTACATCTAGCCCCAGCTTCTCTTGTCTGCGAATAGTGGCGGTGATCTCCTGCTCTATCTGATCACGGTAGGTAGCACTATCCAGTTGACCCTGCTTGTACTCGCGGCGCAGATGCCTGATTTTCGTGGTCTGCGGGAAAGAGCCGATGGTGGTTGTCGGATAGCGTGGCAGGTTGAGCGTCTTGCGCTGGATCTTCGCACGCTGTCTGTATGGAGTGTTGCGACTAGACATGTCGGCGGTAATGGCGGCAACTCGGTCGCGCACCTTGCGGTTGTGGGTGCGGTTAGAGCTACCTCTAGAGGCGACTGCCTGGCGGGATAGTGCCAGGTCGGCAGCTATGGTGGAGGTGCCGGTATGTAGCGCCTGCTTTAGGCTATTCAGCTCCTTCAGTTTTTCGGTGGCGAAGGCGAGCCAGCTCCTGATCTCTGGGTCGAGTGCACTCTCTGTTGCCAGGGTGACCGGAACATGCAGCAGGGAGCAAGATGGGGCCAGCCAGAGGCGCTCGCCAATCTGTTGTCGCAGGTCATCTAGTTGGTGCAGTGCTGCATCCAGATCACTGCGCCAGATATTACGTCCATCGATGATGCCTACCGAGAGCACTTGCTCTGCTGCCAGCTGCTTTGCGGTAAGTGCGATCTCATCCGGTGCGCGGATCGCATCCAGATGGATGCCTGCTACTGGTAGCTGTAACAGTAGCTCTAGGTTTTCTTGCAGTGGCCCAAAATAGGTGGCCAATAACTTCTTTGGCCCCGTGGTCTGGAGTTGGTTGTAACTGGTGATAAAGGCCTGCTGCCACTCCTCTGGCAGATCCAGTGCTAGTATCGGCTCATCGATCTCTACCCACTCCACCCCTTGGGATTGCAATTTCTGTAACAGTTCTGCATAGACCGGTAGTAGCCGCTCTAGCAGGGAGAGCTTGTCAAAACCACTCCCCTTAGTTTTGCTGAGCCAGAGCCAAGTCAAGGGGCCTGGCAGAACTGGTTTTACTCTGTAGCCTAGTGCTTGCGCTTCATCTATATGTTCGAATAGCTGCCGAGATGAGAGGGTAAAGTGCTGCCAAGCTTCAAGTTCAGGCACAATATAGTGGTAGTTTGTATCGAACCACTTGGTCATCTCGCAGGCGGCAGCAGGCTCTCCATTGGGGGCGCGTCCACGTGCCATCCGAAAGTATGTATCTAAATCCACCTCATCGCCGCACCAGTTGAAACGTGTCGGTACTACGCCGAGGGTGGCGCTCAGATCCAGCATGGTGTCATACCAGGAGAAGTCACCCACCGGGATCAAATCAACCCCTTGGTCAGCCTGTAGCTGCCAGTGTCTGGCGCGTAGCTCTATGCCGGTATGTTCTAGTTGGTTGCGATCAATATCGCCACGCCAATAAGCCTCTTGAGCCTGTTTTAGTTCGCGTTGTGCGCCGATACGGGGGAACCCGAGGTTGTGGATAGTGGTCATTGTTGTTCCTTAAATTGTTGAATGAATAGTAAGAGATAGCCTAAGGTGCCGGGGATTATGCGGGCTGGCAAAAGGTGAGTAAATCTCATAGTATTAATATAAATTATGAATATAATTCAATATGTTTCTTGAGCTGCGCCATCTGCGTACGCTGCTTGCCATTTGTGATGGCGGCAGTCTGGTGCGCGCTGCTGAGAGTCTGCATATAACTCAGTCGGCGCTATCACATCAGATAAAATCATTAGAGCAGTATTTTGATACCAAGCTCTTTATGCGCAGTAGCAAGCCGCTGCACTTTACCGTAGGGGGAGAGCGGTTGCTTGCGCTGGCTCGGCAGGTGCTGCCGCTAGTGGAGGGGGCGGAGAGTGACCTGCGCCAGGTGGCGCAGGGTAAACTTGGTCGGTTGCACATCGCTATCGAATGCCACGCCTGTTTTGAGTGGCTGGGGCCGGTTTTAAACCGCTATCGGCATGAGTGGCCACAGATTGAAGTGGATATATGTGTCGGAGTAAGTTTCGATGCGTTGGCGGCGCTACAAAAAGGTGAAGTTGATCTGGTGATCAGCTCAGACCCGATTCCATCGACAGTACTCAAGTTTGTGGAGCTGTTTCAGTATGAGTCTCTGTTGGCGATGGCTCCAGACCATACGCTGCTACAACAGCGCTCTATCCGGCCAGAGGATTTAGCCACAGAGACCTTGATCACCTATCCGGTCAAGCGGCAGCGTCTGGATCTGTTCAGCCGTTTTTTACAGCCGGCGAATATTGAACCGGCAGCGGTGCGCCAGTCTGAACTCACCGCAGTCATACTGCTGCTGGTGGCAAGTGGGCGTGGGGTGGCTGTCCTGCCTGACTGGGTACTACGTGAGGCGGTAGTGGCCCACAATATTGCCACCAGACCGCTTGGTTCCAAGGGGATAAAAGGCCAGCTATATGCCGCTGTACGCCAGAGCGACTACCCTTTGGCCTATCTGCAGGATTTCATTCAACATGCGCGCCAAGGGCGTGAATGATTGGAAATATAAAAAGCTTAGGCTTAGGGTTGTAACCCACCTCTTGTTGGTATATCTTGTGTTTCAGCTTCAGCATAATCACAATATATAGTGATTATGAGAACAGGGAACCTGGTGAAAATCCGGGACTGTCGCGCAGCGGTAACGGGGTAAATAGCACCCCGAAGTCCGAATACCTGCTGGAGCTGGAATCCTGATGGATTCCTATACCCGGGCCTCGCGTCAAGGTCACAGGGTGGAGTACTATTTGCCGCCCTTGATTGTTCGCGGGCCCCCACATTTTCTATAATATTGGGGGTTCCATGCAGACTACAGAAACACTCGACAGGCCGACTACGTCGGCACCACCACAGGCCATCTTGGCTAACTCTGAACTCTCTAGCCGTATTGGTACTTTAGAACAGTACGAAGTTATCCGGCGTAATGGCAAGCTAACTAGTTTTGACCCATCCAAGATAGGGGTTGCTGTCACTAAGGCATTTCTTGCAGTAGAGGGTGGCCAAGCAGCGGCCTCTAGCCGGATACATGAGACCGTTGAAAAACTCACTTCGGTAGTTATGGAGGCACTGTTACGGCGGTTGCCAGATGGGGGTACGGTACACATAGAGGAGATTCAGGATCAGGTTGAGTTGGCGTTGATGCGCGGCGGTCACCACAAGGTGGCACGCTCCTATGTGCTGTATCGTGAGGCGCATGCTCAGCGTCGTAGTGTGACCGAAGAGGATGAGATTCAAACAGTAGGGCAGCCGGTTATCCATCTGCTACAGCCGGATGGTAGCAGAGAGCCTCTGGATATGGGGTGGTTCGAACGGGTTGTTATGGAGGCGTGTAGCGGGCTGGATGATGTGCAGGCGGAGCTGGTGTTTACAGCGGCGTTAAAGAATCTCTATGACGGTATCCCTGTGGCTGAGGTGGGTACAGCGCTGACCATGAGTGCGCGGACGCTGATAGAGCAGGATCCAAATTACTCATTCGTTGCGGCACGCCTGCTGTTGGACTCTCTACGGCACGAAGTGTTACACCAGCTAGGGCGAACTGATGCCACTAGCCAACAGGCTGAGCTGGCTGCCATATATCCGAGTCTGTTTCCCGCAGCTATTCAAAGGGCGGTCGGATTGGAGCTGTTGGATTCAGAGCTGGGTGAGTATGATCTGGAGCGGCTCGGAGCGGCGCTCAAGCCGGAGCGTGATCGACAGTTCACCTATCTGGGACTACAGACCCTCTACGACCGTTACTTTATTCATTATGATGGGCAGCGCCTGGAGTTACCACAGATCTTCTTTATGCGTGTAGCTATGGGTCTGGCTATCAATGAGATTGAGCGGGAGACGCGGGCGATCGAGTTTTATGATCTGCTCTCCTCATTTGCCTTTATGAGTTCGACTCCGACGCTATTTAACAGCGGCACCCTGCGACCACAGCTGTCATCCTGTTATCTCAGTACGGTTCCAGATAATCTTGGTGGCATATACAACTCCATTCGGGACAATGCCCTGCTATCAAAATTTGCTGGTGGACTAGGTAACGACTGGACACGAGTGCGCGGCCTGGGTGCCCATATCAAGGGTACCAATGGTAAGTCTCAAGGTGTAGTGCCCTTCTTGAAGGTGGCAAATGATACGGCTGTTGCGGTCAATCAAGGGGGTAAACGCAAGGGCGCGGTCTGTGCCTATCTAGAGAGTTGGCATATAGATATTGAAGAGTTTCTCGATCTGCGGAAGAACACTGGTGATGAGCGTCGCCGTACCCACGATATGAATACGGCCAACTGGATTCCAGATCTGTTCATGCAGCGGCTGATGGCGGAGGAGGAGTGGACTCTATTCTCGCCAGAAGAGGTGCCGGATCTGCACGATCTGACCGGAGAGGCCTTTCGTCTGGCCTATGAGCGTTATGAGGGTCTGACCGTTAGTGGGGAGATCAGGGTCTGGAAGCGGCTCCCGGCGGTGACTCTGTGGCGCAAAATGTTGGGCCAGCTATTTGAGACGGGGCATCCCTGGATTACCTTTAAAGACCCCTGCAATTTGCGCTATACCAACCAACACCTGGGTGTGGTACATAGCTCTAATCTATGCACTGAGATTACCCTGCATACCGATGATAGCGAGATTGCGGTCTGTAACTTGGGATCGGTAAATCTAGCGGCACACATCGACGCAGATGGGCTGGATAGAGAGAAGCTGGAGCGTACAGTGACTACTGCTATGCGGATGCTCGATAATGTCATCGATTACAACTATTACAGTGTACCGCAGGCGCGCAACTCTAATCTGCGGCATCGTCCAGTGGGGCTTGGGATGATGGGTTTTCAAGATGCGTTGTATAAACTAGACATGCCCTATGCGTCAGA
Source organism: uncultured Gammaproteobacteria bacterium (assembly GCA_965602975.1). GTDB lineage: Bacteria > Pseudomonadota > Gammaproteobacteria > Chromatiales > Chromatiaceae > CBFDBF01. The sequence continues at coordinate 4,878 of CBFDBF010000047.1, forward strand.
GCAGGCGGTAGAGTTTGCCGACCACTCTATGGAGATGATCTCCTATTATGCTATTCAGGCATCAACCGATCTGGCGGCAGAGCGCGGTCGCTACGCTAGCTTTGATGGCTCTCTCTGGAGTAAGGGTATTCTGCCATTTGATTCGCTCATGCTGCTACAGGAGGAGCGGGGAGACTCTCTTGAGGTAGACACAAGCAGCCAGATGGATTGGAGTAAACTGCGGGAACGGGTGGCAACAATAGGGATGCGTAACTCCAACTGTTTGGCCATTGCGCCAACGGCCACCATCTCTAATATATGCGGTGTATCGCAGTCGATCGAACCGATCTATCAAAATCTATTTGTTAAATCCAATCTATCGGGTGAATTTACCATTACCAATCCATGGCTGGTGCGTGATCTTAAAGAGCAGGGGCTGTGGGATGAGGTGATGGTGAATGATCTGAAGTATTTTGATGGTTCCGTAGTGGCGATTGAGCGCATTCCAGAGGCTCTAAAACAGAAGTATAGCTGCGCCTTTGAGCTCGATTCACGTTGGCTGATTGAGGCAGCCAGCCGGCGGCAGAAGTGGATTGATCAGGCGCAATCGCTCAATTTATATCTGGCCAAAGCGAGTGGTGTAGAGCTGGACAGGTTATACAAGCTGGCTTGGCTGCGCGGCCTAAAAACCACCTACTATCTACGTACACTGGGGGCGACCCATGTGGAAAAAGTATCAGATAATACCGCCAGTGGCATGGTGGCAGAGCCTCAGGCCTGCTCCATCCTGGATCCAGAATGCGAAGCCTGCCAATAGGGAGAGACAACATGTTGAACTGGAATGATCAATTAGGAGTAGAGGCGAGTATGCAGGCTGAGGGCGGGGCTGTAGAGACAAATCTGGAGGTGAATTCAGTAGTAGTTTCTCGGGCACTAGATGAGCTGTCTACAGATGATATGTGCGCCATACAGGGCCAAGAAGAGCTGGTGGTCAGTGATGTTATGCCCCCAGTAAGGGTTGAAGATAAATGCGTAATCAATGGACATACAGATATCAATCAACTCGCACCGTTCAAATACCAGTGGGCGTGGGACTATTTTCTCAATGCTAACAAGAACCACTGGACTCCTCTGGATATTAATATGGCACAGGATATCCAGGATTATCGGCACAAACTTACGCCGACTGAACGTCACGTATATGAAAATGTACTCTCCTATCTGACCACCTCCGATATCCTTGCAATGCGTAACATAGGCCTGGCGGTGATGGAGAAGATGAGCGCACCAGAGCTACAGATCTATCAGGCTCGTCAGGTCTATGAGGAGGCGCTGCACACCTGGACCTATCAACACTGTATTGAGACCATCGGTCTGGAGCAGAGTGAGATCTACAACCGCTACCGTGTAGTGCCAGAGATTAACCACAAAATCAACATTACCAATAGACGACTGAACTCTATACTGCGTCCAGACATTGATTTGAACCAGCCAGATGAGCTGGAGAACTTTGTCATGGCATATATCTTTTTCGCCGCCATATTTGAAGGCTGCTGGTTCTATAATGGCTTCAGCCCTATTTTTGCATTACAGCGGCGTGGCTTAATGAAAGGCACCGCCGAACAGCTTCAATACATCATGCGGGATGAGGTTATGCACTGTAGTTTTGGTATCCGTACCATCAAACAGATTATTCTGGAGAGTAGTCTGACCCTGGATGAGAGCGTCCTACGTGATATGTGGGATGAGGCTGAGGCAGCTGAGGCTAGTTATGCCAGCTACATTATGCGCGAACCAATTCTGGGTTATTCGGCTGATGACCATACTGCTCAGTTTCGTTATATTGCCAATCGGCGTGCGCGCCAACTCGGGGTGGTTGAACCATTTCCGGGTGCCGCCTGCCAGCTCTCTTGGCTGGATGAGCAGGCAAATATTCGTAAAGAGAAAAACTTTTTTGAGACCAGGGTGACCGAGTATCAAACGGGTAGTGCATTGAGCTGGGATTAGCCGCCGCACGGTAATTTGCCTTTTTTTCAACTATGTTGGGGGAGTGTCTATAATAGAAGCTTTTATGGAGCCTCTGTTTAATGCCTCCCCCGCCTAGGCTTCCACTCCCAGCTAACGCCATTCACCTACATCCCTGTAGGCGTCCTCCACTTGTGGAGGGGCTAAATGGTATTAATCAGAGGTTACTTAGATATTGATCCATACTGTATTGGGAGACTTGTTGATGAGGTTGCGTGTGATCGTTGTTCTCACATGTTTTATCGCTGCTTGTACCAACTTGCCAGATAATAATATGCAGGCCAATATTATGGAGGGCAAAGGGGTGCTTAAGACATTTTTTGGTGACCTCAAGACTGAATTGAGCGCTGTTATGAAGAGCCGCTGGCCGGTTGCAGCCATCGGTACCTGTAAGCAAGTGGTTCCTGAAATAGCCGATAACCTTGAGATTAGCTGAGCTCTATCCTGATGATCAGGCTGTGGGTTATGAGATTGGTGATCTACGTGGTGCCTTTACCCTGAAAAAACCGCTGGAGTAAGACAGGTTCTATTTTTTTAGAGCGTTGTTAGCTTGATTCCCATTGCAGTATGCATATGGGGTATCATCCCATCCCATGGTTGACAAACTACGTATTATCTTCGCTGGAACACCAGCTTTTTCGGTGCCACCGCTGCATGCCCTATTGGAGTCAGAGCATGAGGTGGTGGCGGTCTATACACAGCCGGATCGGCCTTCAGGCCGGGGTCGTAAGTTGGCCACTGGTCCAGTTAAACAGTTGGCGCTGGAGCAGGCCATCCCTGTAGAGCAGCCGCTGAATTTCAAGTCGGAGGGGGCGCTGGAACAGTTAGAGGGCTACGCTGCTGATCTGATGGTAGTGGTGGCCTACGGTCTGATTTTGCCGCCTCGGGTATTGACGGCGCAGCGTCTGGGATGTGTCAATATCCACGCCTCGCTGCTGCCGAGGTGGCGTGGGGCAGCACCGATCCAGCGTGCTATTTTGGCGGGTGATGCAGTTAGTGGAATAACTATTATGGAGATGGAGGAGGGTCTGGATAGCGGTCCTATGCTGCTGCAGAAGAGCTGTGTTATCACCCCACAGGATAGTGGTGGGACTCTGCATGATCGGCTCTCTCTGTTGGGGGCGGATGCTCTAATGGAGGCGCTTCCAGCCATTGCAGCTGGTGCTGTCAGGGGTGAGCGGCAGAATGATGCTTTGGTCAATTACGCCAGCAAATTGCAGAAGAGTGAGGCACTGCTTGATTGGGGGCGTAGTGCCATTGAGCTGGATCGTCAGGTACGGGCCTTTAACCCTTGGCCAGTGGCGCAGACCAGGCTGGAGGAGAGGGTGCTACGGGTCTGGGAGAGTGTGCCTTTGGCGGCAGAGGTGGATGTGGTTCCAGGTACGGTAGTGGCTACCGGCAGAGATGGTATCGATGTTGCCACTGGGGATGGTCTACTGCGTATCTCTCTACTACAGCTGCCGGGGAAGCGCGCTATGAGTGCAGCTGATTTTCTCAATGCTAACCAGATTAAGGGCGTAGTCCTTGGCTAAATCTGTTACAGCTGGCGGTGCAGTTCGAGCTGAGGCGGCTCGGGTGATCCTGCAGGTTGAGCGTGGCCGCTCGCTACGTGAGC